>JARBAV010000150.1 GCA_029237515.1 Nitrososphaerales archaeon | reverse complement strand
ACCGATTAGGAATACTAATTCTGGTGGTCTCTTTGATAGGATTTATGTTATATGCTTACCTTTTGCTTTTCTCTAGTTATGACATATTGGTGCTCAAGCTCACGTTACTCTGTTTTGTCGCGGCGATAGTTGGCGTCATAGCTTGGATGGGATACACTATGGCGACTGCAGTCTCACTGGAAAGTGCCGAAGAAAAAACGGACAGGCAGTGAATATGTTGAACTATTGAATTACCCTTCTGATCAGTACATCTGAAACCAATTGGAAGAAGCATGGCCCTACCTCCCTTACTATGTGCAAGTATTTTATGTCGTGTGGGTATTAACCGAAGGAGTCTTCAGTCTCAAACCTGCCAATTTCCAAGGCCGATTTCTTGGAATCTGCTCTTACATGTAAAAAATAATGAATTATGCCGTGTCTGTCCTTCAAACTGTTTACTGCGTCTTTGACAAAGTATCTTGCCTTTTCGGGAAGCGGCATCAACACCCTATCGGATTTCCCACAAGTGTGAGAGTTCACTAACTCTTTTGCATCCCCGCATAGGCACTCGATTTTCTCTTCCATTCTATTCAAACTAGAATTGAATACCGAGAGTTCGTGAGCAGTTCGGTTAATATCCAGATTGTAAACCTTTCTTACATTTCGGAACTTGCAGATGATTATTGAAAATGTTCCTACTCCGGCGAACATGTTGGTCACGACTTCATTTTCAGAAGTAAGGTTTGCAATCCTGAATCTCTCTGTAGAAAGCCTAGGCGAAAAGTAGGTCTGTTCTACATCAACCTTAAACCGACAGCCAAACTCTTTGTAGAGGGTGACCGGATTATCATCTCCTGCAATCAACTCCAATTTCCTCGTTCTATGATCACCGGCTATTGGAGATGTTTGCATATAGACTGACCTAGCTGATTTGATATTGTCCAAAATTGTGGACCCTATCATATGCCTTTTATCGGCCAATGCCTCAGGGATTCTCAAGATCACTATACCACCTATAGTATCAAAAGAAGAAGTGAGCTTGGAAACCTCGGATTCATCAAGATTGCTTCTCATTATTCGTTTCAAAAAAGTAGACATGAAAGGTTTTCACTATCAGTAGCATCAATAACATTAGTAGAATTCATTCAATATAGTAGTAATTACCACTATCTTTTTGGTTTCTATCCAGCCTGCTACCTTCCTTATTTACTCGAGGTCTTCCTGTTTCCTGATCACGTCTATATGTAATGCTAAGAGATTTCAAAAATTCGTTCATGCCTAATTCCTTGGCAAGTGGCTCAGTTGCATGTCCACTTGAGCCAGGGACTCCCTGAAATATTACCAGACTGTCTGAAACCAGATCGATAAGTTGGACATCATGATCAATAACCATTGCCGACTTACCATATGATCGCACGAACCTCTGCAGAAATTTAGCCAAAGCGATCCTGTCTTCAACATCCAAGAATGCAGATGGCTCATCAAGAGCATAAATATCAGCTGGTCTAATCAGTGAAGCTGCTACTGCAATCTTCTGAAGCTCTCCTCCGCTGAGGTGTCGAACACTTTTTTCGTACAATTTCTTGATTCCTAAAGGTAGTACTATCTGTTCTTCCAAGGATGATCCCTCAATCTCGTTACCGTACGATGCACTAAGGACAGATCTTACGTCTCCCTCATATTCCTGACTCAGATATTGAGGTTTGTAAGAAATTTTTACGTCGGTATTGATAGATCCTGAATCGGGAATTTCCATGCCTGAAATCATTTTCATGAAAGTTGTTTTTCCCAACGCGTTCGCTCCCACCAGACCGATTATCTCACCTTTCCGTAGAGAACCATTTGCGACAGTCAAATTGAATGAAGAATGAAATGATTTAGTAAGATTAGAATAGCTAGTTACTGCCACATCCATTATCAAATCCTGAATAGAGCTTGTCTTGTCAAACTTGTAAGATTTTTCCCTGAATCTAACGTTTTCATTGGGAAGATACCCGTCAAGAAAGTTATTAATTCCTATTTTTGTGCTTCTAAGCGACGAAGCTATTCCGTATGCCCCAGGTTCTCCGTAAAGGACATGAACGTTGTCCGACAAATAGTCAAGTAGAGTAAGATCGTGTTCGACCACCATCACACTTTTACCCTCTCCTGCCAACTCTTGAATAACTCTGGAAACGCTCAACCTTTGGTATACATCATTATACGAGGAAGGCTCGTCAAAAAAGTAGTAGTCTGCTTCCTTGGAAACTGCAATCATCACAGCGAGTCGCTGTAACTCTCCACCGCTCAGTTCGTCGACATTTCTGCTGATCGCGCTATTCAAGCCAAGCCTTGGAATAAGTCTATCAGAGACCTTTCGTTCATCATACTTGTCAATGAGTTCACGGACTTTCCCTTTGAAGGCCTTTGGAATTAGGTAGACCAACTGGGGTTTAATAGAAGATTTAATTTCGCCGGATGCTAGCTTTTCAAAATGAGTCTTCATTTCCATTCCCTGAAAGTTTTCGGCTACCTCACTCCACTTGGGTTCTGATTCGTATTTGCCAAAGTTGGGTT
>JARBAV010000149.1 GCA_029237515.1 Nitrososphaerales archaeon | reverse complement strand
CTTGCAGATGGCATTGGGATTGCCGCTGAAGGAGGTAGATTATTCAAGTAGGTCTGAATACAGGTATCTCCAGATGCGGTAAGGACAACATTGTGGTTTCTTTTTTCTAAAGCCTTTTTATAAAGTTTTGAAATATCGGGATCATCTTCCGCAATTAGTATCCGCATGCACTGGACGGCATAGTATAGGTTACAAAGTTATTAAATGCTGATAACAGGAACTTACCATGCGCTAAATCGTATCTTAGTACTATCTCTTGAAAATATCTGCTTCTATAACCAAGGTATCATCAGTTATACTGTAATTTGCCTTCGCTTCAAATGCCACTTCTAGGAGATACCTACAGATCTCTCTAATCAGATAAGAATACTTTGGACCCATCTCGTGTTGTATAATGATTTTGGAGCTATCACCATTGGTCTCGTATCTATAGGGCATTTTAGAAATTCTTAACCACGTCTCAGTAATATCGGCGAGGGAAGCGATTGAAAATCCCCCTTTAAGAAACAAACTTATGTCAACTAAATCGTTTTTTGCTGTCTCTCTAGCTAGTTCATTTAGTTCCTTTTCAGAATATTCGTCTACTAGCCTCATTAGGAAGACCTTTGGCATATAGTAGAGTTTAGCTCGCGGAGCTAAGCTATGCATATCAAGGTATTCTTTCAGTATTTGATTAGAAAGTGTGTTCAAACTAACTTGTTTTGCCTCTGTCTCTTTAATTAGTCGGCGTAATTTCTCAGTGGGGATCCTAAAAGTGACACATTTACTTACAGGCTTAGATGAAGAAGCCTTGTTTGGAGAACTTGATGAATAAATAGTCCTCCTCATGTCTATAAACAGTCATCCTAGCTATATAGATAGTGTGTATCTGTTGCAATTTTCAAAAAACAATATAAACGACCTGAATCCACCTTTTGTTCTGTAGGTATAATATTGCAATGCAATTTTATTAAGATATTGGGCGAAAAGCATTAATATGCAAGCGTTTTATATATTTGTCAATGGCGTCTACTAAAACTCTTGAAATTAACGATAGTAGTAGCGAGAGCAATGGCAGTAGCAGTATAACTCTTAGGTTTAGAAACAGCATCCTTCAAAGGCTACGCCATGATGCCAAACAAAAAAGGATAAACGTAAACACATTATGTGCTCAAATAATTGGAGATCATACTGAGTATGGTTCATATGCCTCAACTTCTGGCATGATCTCTTTCCCCAAATCCTTGTTGGTTAGGATGATGGAAGGACTGAGTGTAAATGAAGTAGAGAAGCTCTCTGAAAATATAGCAAAAAATGAATTCAAGGATCTGGTATTATTGTTGAAGGGAGAATATAGTCTCAAATCATTCCTGGATACCGTTGAAGCATGGTTGAGAATATCTAATTTTCAATACTCCTACAATACTGATACAGAAAAAAAGCACAAACTTGTAATCCAGCATGACATGGGAAAAAGGTGGTCGATATATTTTGAGAAACTATTTTTTCACGCCTTTTACAGCTTGAACTTGATAGGAAGTAGGCTGCATTGCGAAGCAACTGATAATATAGTTGCATTTACGATACAAGAATAGGCAGACAGTTTAATAAAAATAATAAAATAATTAACCTCTAATGATCTCATCAGAATACATACCAAAGGATCAGCTCGTACGTTGTGAAATGATAAAGGAATTACTTGAACTAGCATACAACCAAGTGATCGAATCATTAAGAGAGGCAAGTTCTTTGCCGTACATACCTAATATCTTATGATCGAGAATATACACTATTCGTGCAAGGATGGTCAGGGTTTAGTTTTATAGCATTGTATATCCAGATAAAAGTAATTTTGAAAGATTTGCAATATATCCTACTCTAACTCTAATTGAGAGATTATCTAATCACTTAACTGGGGTATTAGGTCATGAGATAGCTCACATAATGGCGCTAGAAGGTAACTAAAGAGAAAAGGGCTGAATTGGAATACGAGAATTTTGATGAACCAATATTATCAGAGATAGCTCGATGGAATCGCATTAGTATGCGGAAAGATATAGAAGAGATCGTGTCTAGCGGCGTGCAACAAGTAGACCAGCAGTTTTTTGATAGAATAATATTCAAAGATGAAATACAAGCATTTCACAATTTTATTAGATCTAAATTAGACAATTCAGAGCACAATTGAATTATGGCTATTGCTCAGACTTTCAGATGCAGTAAGAAAATGATTATATCTATGAAAATCAGTTAGGGAAGGGTGCTGGACTAGAATAGTTAGGAACGACAACCAATGATAGTCAAACCGAAGAAAGGAAGGACCCCTAATGCTTATCATTTCAAATCTTCATTTTTGCTTGCGGAATAAATCGACATATACCTATCTCGATTCCGATCAAATTTTTGAGATATTTTGATTACTGAGTGAATGGCATAATACCGTTAAATACTATTATAATTAACAATAGCTATAGCCGCATGACATACAATAAGCTAAATTATGATCGTGAATCTACGAAAAGTGTAATGGATTTGACCAAACAACCTGTATATGTGAGGAAGAGAAAGGGAAAGGAAATCGGGGAGGTTGAAGCTGTGAATAAAGACACGGTCGTGATAAAAAAAGGTAAGAGGGGTGGAAAATACTATTACATTCCCGTAAATAAGGTGGAGGGATGGGATGGACATGTAGTGTATCTCACTCTTACAGATGACGAAGCAAAGCAATTTGAAAAGAAGGCCAAACCTGACAAATCTTATTACTTTACAAAGGATCAAGGCTACGGAAGCGAGGCTAAGGAAAAAGATGAAAAATTTTCAGACAAGTTACCTCTCGTACGTGTCATCAAAAGAGTAGACTGAATTGTAAGAAAGCTGCACGCTATACCAAGTCTGAATGTATCTAAATAGTATAATCAACATTACATTTTACAGTTACAGCTGGGTGAGGTCGTAACTAGATCTTGATAATATCTTAATGTTTTCTCTAGACAGTAATAGCTTTTTTAACTCCTTAACATTTGGGCTATACTCCAACCCTACAGATTGGTGGAGGATTAAGTTTATGGCCATTTTTTTCAATTATTTCTAAAACACGTTTAACTTCTGCTATGCTGTACCTGGACCGGGATTTATCTCGTCCGCTTAAGTTAGAAATCGCAATGGAAAAGCTTTGTGGTCCAATATTTGGGACTTTTCGTCCTCTTCGTAATGTATCTATGTGCATAAGAAT
>JARBAV010000148.1 GCA_029237515.1 Nitrososphaerales archaeon | reverse complement strand
CAAATAAGACTTTTGATTTCTCAAGCACTACAATAAGACAGTTAATGAGAGACGGATATGAAGAGACACTAGAACAGGAAACTAGAAATATTCAAGTATGGGACTCGGAGCATCCTAGATGATCTAAGAATAGTATTAACGGATCTAATTCCTTTATAACACAGAAATTTTGCTAATTCGTCCTTGGTATAGAGGCTAGCCGGCAGGACATTAGAATGAGAATGAATTGATGATAAAAAACAACAAACATTATTCATTGGAGTATTTAAGAACGTTTTAGCAAGAAACTACTTTTGCAAAAAATATGTCAAAGCATAGTGTAACAGCTTCTACGATATCAGACTTAGGCGTCATATTTTAGATCCGTAGTTAGCGAATTATCCGTAATTAAATTCAGTTAATGCACCAAGCGCAGATTCAAAGCGACTTTTTACGTTTGGGATAATCCAGCAGCATAATATCTTGATGTCACTTATTAAATGGGTCCCGCAGACTAAATGCCAACTGATGGAGGGTTGATATCGGGATTGGTATCCCTAAGAGGCTCTTGAGTCACAATAAATTGGTCATAAACAAAAGGATTTGTCATGTATTGGTTGAAGTGCAATACACCGTCAAGAAAGTTCCCAAGGCTAAGGGAATACAATGAACCATCTGGATCTACAAGCCACCCTTCTGCTGCTCCTTGTGAGGTTATTGACAACTCTTTATTGTCTTATGTCACTATCAGTTTAAATACATCACAGAATGTATAGGGGTCGTGTCATATCGAAACTTTGTTAGGAAAGATCATCTAGTCCTTATTGCTGTCATATCTACGCTTGTTGTCGCAAGCCTATCAATCAGTACCTCTGGTTATTTTGACATTACTAAGGTAGTATATGGTCAACCAGCTCCAGACCAAACGAATTCCAATACTACGAATTCGCTAAACCTTCAGGATATCCCATTAGAAAAAGTCCATGTGGGAGATATCGATGTTGCGTACAAGATGTTTGGTAAAGGTGAGCCTATTTTACTCTTCAATGGCGCTTCTGATAATTTGGATGCCTGGGATCCGGCCCTCTTAAAAGTTCTTTCTTCAAATCACACAGTGATTGCGTTTGATCAACGTGGAATTGCAAATACAACAGTTGGCTCCAAACCATATACTCCTGAGCAACTAGCAAACGATACAGCTGGTTTACTTGATGCTCTGAAAATACCAAAAGCAGATGTTATGGGATATTCTCTTGGATCATATATAGCCCAACAGCTTACAATGATGTATCCAGATAAGGTTAACAGTCTTATACTTGTTGGTTCATCATGTGGCGGAAAAGATCATACACCTAAACCACCTGAGTTTATAAAATTGCAAGCTGATGTCGTAAACAAATCTCTTCAAAATATTCCCATTACTGAGGAATTGAAAGCGCTTAATGTTGCCTCGTTAGGATCGGGATGGGTCAAACTACATCCTGAATCAGTTGACATTCCAGCAAACATTACATCATTTCAACAATTGAAGCCTGGTTTACCCCCTGAAATAGCGAATGATCAGAATAACTTAGGAAAGCATTGGGAGGACAATCCAAGCTGGAGTGGTACTTGTGATGAGCTTGCGAAATTGGCTATACCCACGTTAGTCGTGACTGGAACAGATGATAATATGTACCAGCCGCATGTTAATTCTTTAAAAATTGCAGAAAAAATTCCAGGAGCCTGGCTTGTGCAGATCAAAAATGCTGGTCATGCAATAGTGAATCAATATCCGGCTGAAGTTGGTGAGATATTCAACACATTCCTATCAACTGTTCCAAACAATTGAATCATCCATTGAACAGAGCATGAAGTGAATTCGGCATCTAACTATGACGTGATTCTATAGACTGAAACATTTTTTTTAGGTAGAATATCTCTCATACTGGTTTGAGCCCCTTTACCTACGGGAATCTAACCTCCTTTTGCCTCACTAATACGAGGTTTCAGATATTTCTAGATACCTTAAAAACATTGAAAGAATATCCAATAACTGACCAGCTTGAGATTGGTTGATGGGACAATATCAAGCCAATTATCAACTAAATTCTACATCACTAAGATCCATGGTATTGCTATATCCGCTCTCTCTTAAATTATTAATTGTCTTGATTGAGAAATCAAATATTTTATTTGATATAGTATTTTCATCATTCTTGCGGTTTATTCGCACTATATTCCCTATTTCGAACTGTCCTACAAGAATATCTGAATATTTTCTAGGTATCATTGCCAGGCCATGGTTCATGGTGTTACTATTTAAAAGATTGTTTATGACATCGTCCTTTGCCCCGTAATCTTTTGCAATCTTGATCAACTCTCTCGCTAGGTCGACATAGTCTGATACAAGTAGCAGAGCCTCCTGCTCTCGTTGCGTTCTATCTGAAAATGTTATGTCAGCATTTCTGTTTACGACACCATCATGGTCCCAAGGTATTGCATCTTGCTTAACTGGATGAACATTGACTATGCATATTTCTAACTTCGGAACAGTATCTTTTAATCCTTTTACTGTGAGCCAATATTGACGGTGTAGCCTAACAATTTGTGTAAAGGGCGTGTTACTCATTATTCCGCCATCCCAGAAGTAACGAATATTTTTCTCATAGGTCGCATTATTGTTATTATAACTTTCGACCACCAAAGGGGTATAACTATAATTGATAGGTACAGACGCACTTGCAATGACGTGCTCTGATGTTATTCCGTCATTATACCATATGATATGTTGATGACCCCCTTCCTTCCCGTCTTGAGTAATATATTTTCCATATTCAGATTTCCTAGAACCATCTTCTGTTTCGTAACTATCAAATGCTACAGCAGCTCCCTCTGCCACGTCAACTCTCATAAGAATGAGTCTTGGTTGGAATAATGATGATGACTTCTCATCGAAATTTGTAGCTATTGGAAATTTTGCGAATCTCTCCAGACTTCTTTTTAATGGTTCACTGTCAAAGTGATACCATATATTTTGAAAATCAAAAAACCTAGTATCAACATGAGGGACCAATGGGGAAAATACAGTAGGTATTCCTGTAATCGAAAATTGCTTTGCCGAATAATATCTTCTTGCAGCTTCACCGGAGGCGATAACGGGATTTACATTATTATGTAAGTAATCCCACCAATCTGTAAAACCAGGAATTTGATCTAATGAAGATTCCTTAGACAAATATTCCCAGAACTCATTCAGTCTTTCTGAGGAGCCCTCCCATGTATTATTTTCTACCACATAGCTTACAATTATGGCGGCATTAATCGCACCTATTGATGTTCCGGCTACGATATCTAAAACTGGTCTATCTCTAATCCCTCTTTCTTTGTCCCTTTTAGTGAGCCTTTCATATAATGCTTGGTAAACCCCAGCTTCATATGCACCAAGTGAGCCTCCACCTTGTAAGACCAGTGCTCTTTGGCTCTCTTGTAACTTGTTCATATAAACTGAGTTGGGAAGGATATTAATAAAATTTTGACTCTGTTTCTATGACTTGAGTCCAACGAGGATTTAGAGGCGACCGAATATTACATTGTAACGAAGTGATTTACAAATCATCTCATATTGGTATTTCTTTTAATACCCAAATAGGTAATTGCTAACCTCCTTCTATCCACCCGTCTATATCCATGAATTTTACGTTAACTGTCACCGGGACGTCTATCATATCCTCGAATTTGCTTTGTTCACTATCTGGTATTTCTATGATTAGTTTACCATCTTGTTGCTGTTTGGAAACACGACTTAAAAATTCAACTACCTTCATTACATCTATCTACCTTCCTGAAATCAACTTCGCATATT
>JARBAV010000147.1 GCA_029237515.1 Nitrososphaerales archaeon | reverse complement strand
GCTCTTATATTAGATTTTGCAAGCTCCGACGCGAGTGTTTTTGTCATCATTTCTACTCCAGCCTTGGAAGTTGCGTATGGGATGTAATGTGGTTTGGGTATCAATTGATGTACAGAAGTTATGTTTATGATGCAACCTCCACTTGGATCCTGTTGTTTCTCCATATGCTTTACGGCTTCTCTACTGCATATGAAAGGTCCTGTAAGATCCACCGCCAAGATTTTCTGCCATAGATCCATTGTTGTTTCTTCGAGCGGCACGTCCTGCTGTACCCCAGCGTTATTTACTAAAACATCTATCCTATTATAGTTCTCAATAGTTTCTTCGATCAATCGAACGCAATCAGCCTCTTTGGAGATATCAGCTTCTATCGGAATTGAATTACAACCTAAAGTTCTGATTTCCTCAGACACAGCCTGTGCCTCTTCCAGTTTTCTGGCATTTGTGACTACTGCAAAATACTCACCAGACTTTGCAAATGCGATAGCTATGGCCTTTCCAATTCCTTTACTGGATCCTGTTACGACTCCGATTTTTTTATTCATAAGTCATAGTTGTTTATCCCAAATTAGTAATTATTTATGTCTTTATATCGAAGGATTCTGTAAAGTCAATCTTATAAGCAGGAGCCACTTAGAAGCTTTGTCACGTCACCGTATAATTATTTTGAATTAGCTACAACAGCTCCTTTTGTTCACTACAGAATCGCAGTTATTATTGACTGATGGGACTCGTTGGCCTACCCATTTTAGTAGTATTACTTGTATTACTTTCATAAGTATGTTCCAGTCTAACACGCCAATTTTTTTCCTAAAGACAATTTAGAAATCAAAAAATGTGTTCAATGATTACGATGATTTTCGTCTAGATTTTAGTTTCATTTTGATCCCATTCCTTGGATTAAGCGTTATGCCCGGTTGAAGCTTGACGCGTTGATTAGGTACAAGCCGCATGCTCCAATAACTTGATATTGTAGCTATTAAGAGAATTCCCTCCTGCCATGCAAATGGCTCTCCAACACATCCTCTAATACCTCCTCCAAATGGAAAATAGCTGAACCTAGGCAGATGCATCTTAAACTCTTCAGTCCACCTATCAGGATCGAATGTTTCTGGATTGTCAAAGTACTTCTCATTATGATGCATCACGTACTGGCTGAACATGAGTGATGAACCTTTTGGAATCGTATATCCTCCCAAAGGATAGTCGTTTATTGCGAATCTGCCCATTGTCCATACTGGCGGATACAATCTCATTGATTCTCTAAACACTTTTTCAACATATTCCAGTTTAGGAAGTTCGGAAACAGATGGTTGCTCATAATCTTCTCCATTTCCTCCAAGGATCTGATCAATTTCTTCAAAAACCCTCCGCTCAATCTGTGGGTTCTGTGAAAGAAGGTAGTAGGTCCAAGTCAACGCATTTGATGTTGTTTCATGACCGGCGATCAGTATCGTTATAATTTCGTCACGTAACTGAGTATCTGTCATAGTGCTGCCATCATCAGATTGGACAATTATGAGCTTAGAGAGCAAATCCTCCCCTGGAGCGGATTTATTTTTTGCTCTACTCTCTATCTCTTTTCTTCTTTCAGATATTAGTCCATAAACTATAGTATTGAGCGTTTTTCCTGCATTCCTCGACTGTGCGACCTTCGGGAGAAAGGGAACACGATCCAGGATTTGACCTAGAGGATGCTGCAATCTGCTAGAGTATTTTTTTGTGATCTCAAATGCATTTCCAAAGTCTTTTGCTTGTTTAGATTCCATTTCATAATCCATAACTGATTTACAGATTATGGATAGGGTAACTTTCATAAGTTCAGAATGGATGTTTACTACGGAGCCATTTTTCCATCCTTGAATCATATGAAGAGCCCGGTCAGTCATTATGGTGCCATATGAAGATATTTTTTTTGGAAGGAACAATGGCTGGATCAGCTTTCTCTGACTTTTGTGGAACTCCCCTTCACTAGTAACTAAACCTTCCCCGAGTAACCGCTTCGCGATTTGAAGTCTAGGACCTTTACTAAAATTACTATGATCATATATTAAAATTTTTTCAATATAATCTGGATTGTTGATTAGGTATACATGCATGCGGCCCAATTTGAAATGCGATAGATCCCCATATTCTTTTGCTATTTTTGAAAGAGTATTAATAGGATCTTTAACAATACTGCGTACCATTTTTCCAGGAATGTGTGATGAAGGTCCTGGAGGGAACTCTATACTAGATTTTTGCATCATTTTTGAATTAATGCGCTTCTATTTAAGTATCTTTTGTCGCCTTTTTCATTTGCTAGCTTTTTGCCTAGTTAAGTATACCGTTGAATCCAAAGGATTAGGGTTAGCGCTCAATTCTCATGTTATTACTATACTGATAATCAAGGCAACGATTTACAACCTGTTCTTGACTAAGGTGACAATACTTTTAACAACATTAGACATATCGTCTATCTTGATCAAACCGATTGCAAAATGGGGCTTGCCTCCGCCCCTTCCAACTATTTCCTTAACTATTCTGTTACAATCAATATCTTTTAAGGATTTATTTGCGGCTACGACGATTGTCGCAGCGGGTTCAGATTCGGGATTATTACTACTTTCAGTATTGTGCGCGTTCGCGATAATTACAACTGCTTTACTATCGGCAATCTTCTTACTTGCGAATTCTCGAATTTCTGAATCTATTAAGTCTTCGAAAATGCCGTGATACAGGGTTATACTATTCTTCTCAACGGAGTAAGGTTGTATGGCGTCAAGACTCTTTCTGCTGTAATTCTTTAAATCCCTCAATAATTTTTCATTCTGGTTCTTGATCTTTTTCACTGTATTCTCAACGCTATTAATATTAGCACCTGTTTCGTTACATATATTCAGTAACTTACGCAATGTATGTATCGCGACTTCTCTTGCTTGTAAGCCCACGGAAAAATCTATTTCAGTTATATCACCGCTCTTAGACACTCTTGTAACCAAAAAGAAGTCACATTCGGTAAGATTGGTTACATGATCCTTGGCGCACGCAGCAAGATCGTGGTTTTCTATTTCAATTACTGTTACCTGCTTAGGTTCAACTATGCGTTCTTCATTTGCTCGTAGTGACGGGAAATGCTTCTTTGCTTGATCTAGTGACGAAAAAGTATGTAAAATGATCTTTCTTCCTGTCTTGATAAGTTGATTTACCTTTTCTTGAGCTTGCATGATTAATCCTAGTTCCATATCAGGAATTGTTTTGATGAATGCTGTGTTGTTCATCTCGCGGTGTTCTACCTTCACTACGCTTAATGTCTGGCCTAATAAATTTTGAAGTGCGCCAACAAAAGCGTGTTCTGCTGTGTGCGCGCGCGCAAAAGTAAATTTGGGAGATTCCTGCATCTATGCTCTAATCCTAAACTTAGGATGTGTTTGCACATATATAGAAATATTCGCAGGATATCCTTCATATATATTTCAGAACCTCCTGAAATAGGCATTGATTGGCGATGGTGATGGTGGTGGAGCGATTGAACCATATCAGCAACAACAGCAGCAGGAAGAGGAAAATAGAGTCTATCTGGCTTACGATGGACTAACATCTAGTTACACAAAGAATACTTACCGCTATTCATTCGACAACTTTATCAAAATCACGGTGAAGAATGACAATCTTAGAGTCTTGCTTGAGACAAAGCAAAGTATTGTCGAATACAAGTTAATCAGCCATATCAAATATCTCAACGAAGTACAACAATTAGGTTATCTCAGTATTCAGACGCATCTATCTGGTATTTTGCGATTCTTCGCCATGTATGACTACCATCTGAATATCAAGAAGATTAGACGATTCTTGCCGTCTAACATAACTGATAGATCATATTCTGTGAGAGATAGAAAAAATCCTAAGCAAGTGTGACGGTCGTGATGGTCGTTTAAGAACCATAGTCTTTCAAATACGACTGTTTTGTTTGTATGATACATTTTTACAGAAAAAATATTATATCGTGTATATAATCAATTTAGAATATAACTATAGAACTATATTGAATGCAAATAGAAGGATGGTTGTGAGTCACTTATCATCATGGTTGCACGCGCAAATGTGTTATGAATTTTAGAAACTTTTATTCAATTGTGTTCGTTAGTACTTACCATCGAATTTGCAGTATTACATAGGGTGTTCCGGATGGTCTTATTCATCTTGGTTGGGACCATTCTATCCTAAAGGTATCGAAAATTCAAAATGGTTAAGATATTATTCAAAGGTCTTTAATTACGTGGAAATTGACTCTACATTTTATAGAATTCCTAATGAATTTATGGTCAAGAACTGGTATAAACGAACTCCTGATGATTTCCGATTCACTGCGAAGTTCCCTAAGGTCATAACACATGATAAGAGACTATCAGATTTCAATGAGGATCAACTGAATTACTTCTTTGAATCTATCTCAGAGTTAAAGGAAAAATTATTGGCACTACTAATTCAGTTGCCACCCTCAATAGATATTGTTGAAGGCCTCGATGCCCTCAGAATTATTCTTCCTTATCTTGACAAAAGATTTAGGTACGCGGTAGAGGTTAGACACAGATCTTGGTTTCAGGATCTTGCGTACAATTTCCTTGAGAATAACAACATGTGCCTGGTTTGGAGTCAACTTGCAGATATTAAAACACCTCCAATAGTCACATCAGATTTCGTTTACGTGCGGTTTATTGGGGATAGAAGCATTCATGAAAAAGATTTCGGTACTATTCAGATCGACAGGATAAAGGAAATGAAGAAAGTTGCGCGCAACTTTGGGAAAGACCCTGAAGCGAGTAATTTATCAGGAGTCAGATATTCGATTGTTGCCGCAAATAACCATTATGCGGGTTTTGGTCCTGGCACAGTCAACATATTCAGACAATTATTAGGCCTAGAGGAAGTTAAGTGGGGTGATGAATTTGTTACCAACGATGATCTAGAAGGAAGAGAAGACAAAATTGGTACCAGTAAACGAATCATCAAAACTAAACAAACGAGTCTTTCTGACTTCTTTCAATGACCCGTCTTGACAAGTAATTTAAGGGATCAGTATAATGCAAAGTATTCTTCGCTATAACTTTTCACTTCTAATATCGCGCTCATAAATCAGGTTAAGGACTCGAGTATTTAAAAGAAGGAAGTTTTTAGTCTGCTTTTCTAGGCATCTGTAAACCTCTCGCATATTTCTTCTGTATTGTTTGTTACTGCTGTACAGCCGGCAAGGAATCCATGATAGTATTGGCTCCCATAGTCATTACATGCCTTGCTTCTTTGGTGATCATATGGATGATCTAGGCCGTCATTGTATCCACTATCGACAGTCAGGTAGCCAGCCAAATAGTCAGTCAGTC
>JARBAV010000146.1 GCA_029237515.1 Nitrososphaerales archaeon | reverse complement strand
TTGTAATTTTTGAATAACAGTTTAGGAAAAAGGCAACCTATTCATATAAGCATAGTGCTCAAATCAATCATGCTATGAAAGTGAAGAACTGAACTTTCTAAAATGTTATCGTTAAGAAGTCTCATGCGTTACTAGTTAGAGCTTTGACCTTTTAATCGGTGGTACTATTTATTGATGGCTGTCTGACAGTTGCTACTCCCTAGAAAAATTCATGTCTTAATAACTTATAACAGGGAAATGCCTCATCCAATAGGCGAAGTTGTCGATTATGAGTAGCATTCGGTACGGTGTGTGTGTTTCGTTGACCATGGCTGTCTTTGCATGTATCTTTTGTACTCAGGAATTGTCGTTTGCTTCCCTACAAGAAAGCAATGTGTCAATCCCCCCGCAGATGATATTTGATGAACTAAAACATTCAACAGTGAGCGTCATGAACACGATACCTACGAATCTTTTTAATCCTCAAATACAAAATTTAACTGAATTAGGTACAGGTTATGTTTTTGGTAATCAGGGACACATTATTACCGCTTATCACTTATTATCAGGTGCTACGAATGTGGATATAATATCAAGTGAAGGAGAAAGGTATCCGGCGACATTAGTAGGAGCTGACCCCTTTAGTGATGTAGCGATTCTGAAAGTGAATTCCACTGCGATGAATCAGAATTCGACGATGACTGCAACTACATTGCGGAATCAATCATCTGTTATTAACGACACCCTTAGACCAGTGAATGTGGGTAATTCGAGTACATTGCGTGTTGGAGATCCTGTCGTGACCATCGGTTACAATTTTGGCTCGACAGGTCCGTCCATGACCGGGGGATTAGTAAGTAAAACCGATTATGTATTATCATTTCCAGCCGGCGGATTCTCTATACCTAACATCATTCAATCGGATGTGACAGTGAATCCTGGTAACTCAGGTGGACCACTAATGGATGCGTCTGGAAAAGTCGTAGGAATGATCTACGGTAGGCTAAACCCTGTGGGTGTACCTTTGGGACAATTTCCTGGAATGACAGCAGTAATTCCAGGGAATATAGTCAATCGAGTCGCGTCATCAATCGTTGAGAACGGTTATTACCTTCACCCCGGGATCGGGATTATTGGAGAAACACTCACTCCGGATTTGATTAAACGTATGATCAACTCTTCAAATATACCACCTAATATGCATGGCGTTTTTGTAAGCAAGCTGCAGAGAGATGGGACTGCGGATTTAGCAGGCTTGCAAGGAAGTGGTACAAATGAATATGGGGAGATACTTGGAGGAGACATAATAACTGCTATAGATGGGATTTCAGTAGACAGGTTCGAGCAACTTTTAGCATATATTCAGGAATACAAATCAGTAGGAGACAACATCTCCTTTAGTATACTTCGGAATGGCCAACCCTTGGAAAGAGACGGAGTAGTTCAGACATTTCTTTCTTCTACAGCTAGATAAGTAGCTTAGTATGCATTATTTTTGTACACTTTGAATGGCAATAGTTTCAAAGGAATAAACAGGTAGTTCAGAGTCGAAACCCAGGTTGTTTCCTCCTATACCGGCTCTTCTAGTTAAAAATGTCCAGTTAATATTGGATCAAAAAGTTGACACAAAATCGGTATTCCGAATTTGCAAGAGATCTATTAAGATGAAAACTTATTGGCTAGTATTTATAACTTCTTTACGGTGAATGGCTAGGATGCTAAGATCTAGGAAAAGCGCCAGAGCATTCACCTCAGTGGAGAGTGCTCTGGTCAAGCTATTTTCATCTTTTAACATTCCAAAGTTCAATACAAGGAGGGTGGAAAAAGTATCTTTATTGGAATCTAACGGACGAGTTCTTGCAAAAGACCTGTATTCACCTCTAAGTGTTCCCCATTTTGATCGGGCTGATAGGGACGGGTTTGCGGTGTCCTCATCTGAAACAGCTAATGTAACGCGTCAGTTCCCGATTTACCTTAAGATAATGGGTAAGAGGCTTGCGGGACAACCTACATCGTCACATCGCATAGGAAAAGGACAAGCACTTGAGATTGCCACTGGAGCTAAACTTCCAAAGGGCACAGATTCTGTGATCATGTTCGAAGATACCATTACTGAAGCAAATAGATTAATCAAGATTTCCAAACCTGTCAATCGAGGTGACCATGTATCTTCCAAAGGTAGCGACGTTACCGAAGGACAACTGGTCTTGCGAAAGGGAACATGGATTACTCCTCAAGACGTAGCATTGTTTGCATCCATGGGACTTGATAGAATCCCCGTGGTCAATAAGCCATGTGTTGGCATATTAGCTACTGGCGATGAGCTCATAGAGCCTGGAAGTCGTCCGCAAAATGATGCAAGAATTTTTGAAAGTAATAGATACATGCTGTCTTGTTTGGTACGGGAAGCTGGTGGAGATTCTGTTGATTTGGGATTGTGCAAAGACGATCCAGATGAAATATTTGAGAAATTGAAATCAGCATTAAAGCTGGATATGATCGTCGTATCCGGTGGAGCATCAGTAGGAGAGAAAGACTATGCACCTTTGCTTGTAGACAGGCTCGGAAAACCTGGACTCATAGTTCATGGAATAGCTATGAAACCAGGGTCCCCCACTGGACTTGGAATAGTGAGAAATACTCCCATCATTGTCTGTCCAGGTTTTCCAGTTTCTGCGTATGCAGCTTTTTCTACTTTCGGAATACCAATATTGTCCAAGTTATTGGGTACGCAGGGGCCAGTTAAAGCAAGGCTAATGGCGAAGATTACCAAGGATATAACCATTAGCAGGGGTTTTCTCACATTCGTAAGAGTTATTGTTTACCGCCATAATGATGCTTTCTTGGCCAGACCGGTTAGCGCCAGCGGTCCAAGTCTGATTTCTACTTTGACAAATTCAAATGGGATAGTAGCCGTGAATAGTCGGATGACTCATGGTAATGTGCTAAGAAAAGGCGAGGTTGTAGAGGTTACCTTATTTAAGAACATACAGGAAACAACCTAATCATTCCTAGGAGTTGTAAGTTGATTTGCGAAAGATCCTGCTGGGTTGCTGGTCGTTTGGGCAAGTTTGTGATCCTGTAAATTCAATGGTTTCGCTCTGTATCTTGTAATTCCAAGATGCAGCACTTGAAAAGTAATCTTGAATCGATAGATAAGACCCATTGAATTATATGTATTATAGTTGTAGATCGAACAAGATCTGCTTTGAGATACACGACTTGGACGGGAGTTGAGCTTTACATATGGTAGCAGACACCAGAGGCAAAATAGAACTAAGATTATACGCTTCTGTTAAAGACCTTTTGGGTAAGGATAGAATTGACGTAGATTGGATTGATAATATGACGGCCGGAGATGTTAGAAAAAAGCTTAGCGAATCATTTCCAATCTTATCAGTCGTCAATGCCCAATTCACCATATCGGTCAATCGAAGAGTTGTAGGCGATAGAGAACTGATTCAAAAGACCGATGAATTGGCAATATTACCTCCAATTAGCGGAGGCTGAGTTTCGTTGGGTTATCTGACATATGAAATAATTGATGTAAATAAATTGCTCGTAGAGCGTCAAAACACATCTGTAGGTGGAACAGTCATGTTCCTAGGAACTGTTAGAGAATATGGTAGTGAAAATCTCAAATTGTTACAATTAAGTTACGAAGCCTATGAAACAATGGCAGAGGAGATCTTTTCTGATATTGAAAGTGAGGCTAAACAGAAATGGAAGATAGAAAAGATTACAGTTTTACATCGAATAGGAACTTTGAATGTGGGCGAAGTAAGTGTCGTCATAATCGTTTCATCAAAGCACCGAAAAGAAGCTTTTGATTGT
>JARBAV010000145.1 GCA_029237515.1 Nitrososphaerales archaeon | reverse complement strand
GTTTTATATTTAATGCTTATGTATAATATTTATGGACAGATATATTCTACTTAAGATAACCATAATAATGGGCATACATATAGAATAACATGGTTATAGAATTGGAATCAAGGCCTTTATCTATTCTACTTGTCTCTCCAGAATTCCCACCTATGTCAGGTGGGATAGGACGTTATACTTACAATCTGAAGAAGAGCCTAATCGAGTTGGGACTTACTGTTCAGGTTGTCTGCGATGGACGAGGGAATGGAGAATTTTCTGGGATAGCTCAACACAACGCGAGAAACTCAGAGATATTGTTAGATTTGGTTGATAAGATTAATCCTGATGTCGTACATGTTCAATATGAACCGGGATTGTACGGTCTCAAACTTGACATGCTTAACCCAGCAAAAACTAGCACTAATATTGACTCCTTTTACAAATTTTGTAAGGTCCCGATAATAACTACCTTTCATTCTGCCTATCCATTCATACAGTGGATGAGCCTTCCTATTCCAATTTATGAGTTACCACAGAATCATCACCTGATAAAAAGAGCAAAACGTATGATCAGTTATTGGACAAGGCTAATTAATTACCGTTCGTTTCACAGGCTAAATACACAAAAGCTAGCGCAAAGCGCTGCTGGAATTGTATTTTCAGAGTTCATGTCAAAGACGCTCGGAGATGAAGGATGTCACCTTATATTTCATGGCGGTGAGCGGAAAGATTTTGGATCAGGTCAAATCAAAAGCGAGATAAAAAAATCATATTCTATACCAGAACAAGGTCGTATTGCCTTAGCATTAGGATATGCGACAGCGACCAAGGGATGGGATATGATAGAAAAAATGGATATTCCAGATCATTGGACAATCGTAATTAATGCTTCGAAGAATGGTTCTAGCAATGAGGATTACCATATTGCGACAAGAAAGAGGAATTTGATCAATTTGCATATGGATTTTCTCAGCGAAGAGCAGTTGTCTGCGTTATTTTTTTGCGCAGATGCAGTCATTTTACCATACAAAGTTAGCTCAGGTTCCGGGATCATGTTTGATGGGTTATCATACGGTCTTCCTTTTATCGCTACTCAACTAGCATTCTTTAAGGAGTTCGCGCTTCGAGGATTAGGCATAGCGGTTAAGCGTAAAGCTGAGGCCTTTTCAAAGGCATTGCTAGACCTTGATATTAGCTACGACAAATATGTCAAAAAAATCAGTGATTTTAGGAAAGAAATTGCTTGGCATGAAGTAGCCAAGAGACATGCTGAATTATATCGTCAAATCGCGAAAAGAAAGGAACAAGCAGTTGCTTTACCCCTTGAAGTGGGGAAGCAAAAGAGTTATCTAAATCTACAAAGCTCTCGGGCATCTTAATTTTAACATTCTTACTAATGGTTACGCAAAGTCGTGTGCGGGAAAGGATAGCTGTTGCTGCCTCATTCACCCATATGGTATTATAAAACTATAACATATAACAATGTATTTAGTTCAAAATGCATCGATAAGTAATGACCAAAGACTTTACTTCATATTAGAAAAGTACTTCAATAGTTTTTCGGTTACTAAATATAGTTCAATATATAAACCTTGATTACATGAATTACCACTGATTTCTTGCAGCTCGCATTCTTTGGGTTAGTTGATGATATATACTATCGTGACACTGGCAATCACATATTCTAGTTAATTTTGATTCATTAAATATTTCTCCATTGTGTAAATTCATGTTCATTTAGTCTACACTTCTCCGATTTATATCCAATCAACCATAACTCTACGCATCTATCCTATATATAGATAAAAGATATTGTACAAAGATCGTCTGAAAATGTCCTGGTTGCCTAAGTGTATAGAATCAGAGTATAACTACCATCGAGAAGTGTATACTATTTATTCATATACTCGGTATGTGACTATATTATTGTATTATGACAATAATGAATATACATATGGGTTATAGTAAGTGTGACTTCAAGGATTTAATCGAGGACTATGTTTATTTAACCAAGAAAGGACTTTCTAAGTACAATCATTTCATGGAAGGAGAGCAATATTGATAATACTACAAACTAATCATCGGGAGGATTTTGATGTAGTAGGTTATGGAGAATGTCCAGGTTGTAAAACAGAGAATAATCTGGTACAAAGCAAAACAATAGAATGTTCCATATGTGGAGAGCCATATTTGAAGAATAGATGGAAAGGTGTATCTTGGTGTGAATGAAAAATTGATGATATCTTTGAAATTAGATTAGTCATTAAAAGTGCCATGAGCTGCAGTATCTTCTTCAAGCTATAGTGCAGGGCCTAGCTTTCTCCAATTCATAAATAACATGTTTCAATATATTAAGCCTTTGTCGATTTAAAAATAAGATAATAGAGATAGAAAAACCACTTTCCAATTAGCTCAGAGTCAAAACTTGACTAAGTTGAATCTGTCTAACTTGCTACTAATTCCGCAGTAGCAAATCTGCTCCCCACAGAATTAATCTTAACCTTTAAATTTTTGTCTCCCGCCTTCGCGCCTTTTACAAAAATCACTAAGCCTTGTATTTTTGCGATCCCGTCTCCAGCTCTACCGGTATCAGTGATATCTACTGTATATTCTTTACCTGTCTCTACAGGCCTCGAGAAGTCATTTGTTGTTTTCGTGTTCTGTCCGTAACTCATTAATAGTCACAAATGGTTAAGCGTTACAGTAATATGAACTAACGTATTTATGCTAAAGCCATCTTCATTCTAATTCTTGTCTAAAGCGACGTACTTAAAAGACCAATTCAGAGGTTTGTCTATGCCTAACTATGATGGGATTGAAGACACGCTCGCAGTAGCATTTTTTTAGCTTCCAAATTCTCCTCCCCTTCGGATTTTTGATTCAAAGAATTAAACTTCAAGAATGTAGTTATGTTTGGATTCAAATGTCACTACTTAATGCCTTAGCTAGGCCCTCTGCTTCTATAACTGTTTTTGGAGTTAACATTATTTCTGTAGCTGCTATTGTAGCCGTTATTGTAGCCGTTACTATAACTAGTATTATTATATCTTTTATAATGGCTAATACCATGTCTTTGACGTGTATGTACATACTGTTGAATCACGGGGATTTCAATTCCCATCTCTTCATTTAGTTTATGAATAGGTTTTTCTGTCGTCTTAAGAATTCTTCCAAAATCATCAACTCTATCTTGAGAAACCAAAGAGATAGCCTTTCCAGCTCCGCCTGCTCTTGCTGTCCTTCCTATCCGATGAAAATAGATTAGTGGGTCTGCCGGTATATCATAGTTAATCACGTGACCTACAGCCGGCACATCAATTCCTCTTGCAGCAATATCAGTGGCCACAAGGATGTCTTCAAATCCTTTTCTGAATTTGTACATTGCGTTATCTCTTTGCCCTTGAGATAGATCCCCGTGCATTGTAATTGCTTTGAACCCCTCTTGCTTTAACTCAGAAGCAAGTCTATGTGTCCTTTGCTTTGTAGCGGCAAAAACTATAGTCTGTCTCTCATTCTTATTTCTGATAAAATTGCACAGATGCTTGAATTTTTCATTTTCGTGAACGACTAGGTAAGATTGGTCAATAGTATCAAGACTCAATTCTTTTTCATTGAGGCGTATTTCTTTTGGATCAACCATATATTCTTGTGTGAGTCTCAAAACCTCTCGAGGCATAGTAG
>JARBAV010000144.1 GCA_029237515.1 Nitrososphaerales archaeon | reverse complement strand
GGAAACAGTTAATATAAATGAAAAGATTGCGAATGTGAAAAAGGATTTTGAAAATCAGTCTCCTCGCCTTCGCACCGTGAAAATATTATTGGTAGAACCAGTTGAAAAAAATCCTATATATGTACTTGCAGATAGAGTTAGACTATATGAAGTTTTAGCAAACTTGCTTAGCAATGCCATTAAGTTTACTCAAAAAGGGACTATATCAATCAGCACCGACATCATAAGATCTAACATAAATAATAATCCTGAGGAAGTCATTGTTAGAATAAGAGATACAGGAGTAGGCATACATCCTGAAATCCTATCAAGGCTGTTTACAAAATTCGCTACAAGGTCAGATAGGGGAACTGGACTTGGGCTATTTATTTCGAAAGGCATAGTAGAAGCTCATGGAGGTAGAATTTGGGCTGAGAATAATTTGGATGGAAAAGGCGCCACATTTTCGTTTACATTGCCGTTAAGTGGATGAAGACTATAGTTGGACAGTGTTATGATTTTTCCCTTTTAATTTTCAGTCATACTGATCTTGTAGCTTCAGACTCATGAACTCAAAATAGCTATTGAGTTGAGGAACTCGTAATAGTGACTTGTTATATCTAAGATAAATATGATAATGGCTAAGAATTGTACATGTCAAAAGAAAAAGGGGAACTCCCTATTACGACTGACATGATAGATAGATCGTTTGAGGAAAGAGAAGGCGGACCTACTTCAATTGATGTGACTGCTAATCGGAATTCGATAGAAGAAGTATCCCATGCAGAACCACAAGAAGTGTTAGAACAAAACAGAGCATTAGCACATTTACATGAGGAACCCACTATTAGCAGAAGAAAACAGAAGAAGCGAATTACGTCTTATTTATCAAATATATCAAAACAAGTAGAGAAACATGGAAATCAGATAAATAAAATGACATTGGTGATTCAATCTTTACAGAAACAGAAGCAGACCAAGTCAGCAGCAGGAGCAGGAATAGATCAGATACAGTTCAGATCCATAAAACAGATTAAATCTCAAATCAGTCAGCTACAAAAACAAGTATCTCGAATTCAAAATGACATTGGAAGGATAAGAACAGCTTCTATGACAAGAACACGAGCAAAAACAAAGTTTAGAAAACAAGCTCCTTCCACTATTGCTGCTGTTAAATCTAGATCTAAAAGAAACAAATTACTTAAGAATACCAAAGTCAAAAAAAGAAGGAAGTAGCGGCAGTATGTGACAGAATTGTTGTGTGGTGCGGTGTATTATGATAATACAATAAGTTGATTTAATTGAATTGGATTCTTGTTCGATTCAAAGGCTTTCAAAAATAGATAAATCAGATGGCAATGTTGATTCACTGTCAGCTTGATTATACTGCAAGTCCTCATTTAGTTGCATATTAGTCTAATTGGCTTTTGAAACGTAAAAGTAGCTCTCTGATTTGTGTTCTGATGAAATTAGGTAGTCAGCTTTACCTGCTTGTCATTTATTTTAACTAACTTGTTCTATGACCCATTCGATAAACTTACTAATTCCAGCTTCATCTGCTTGCTTTAGGAAATCAGGATCTTTTAATCTCCAATCATCTTCTGGAATCGAATCAAAGAATTCTTGCATGCAAAGTATGAATCTAAAACGTAAGTTCCTTGGGTTCTCATCGATCCCATATTTTCGAAGAATATTACATATTTTTCCAAATGCTGTATCATAATCTCGTTTGAAAGGAACGATCTGGAATATTTCATTTAGTATTGATGTAATTTGAGCTAGATCTTCTTTCAATGTAATACTCAAGCTAATATTCAATCCATTTCCATTAATGTGCTAAATTAACACTTTGACTACATAACTATGAGGTCGTTGATATTAATAGCCTTCCAATTCATAATCATAATCGCCAAAGCTTGCAACAACTTCTTTGTTTTTATCCACGCACAGGTACATGACACATCCTCTCCCTCAATTCAATCATATTTCTATTTAGAATGGCGAAATAGAATATCAAACCAGATACTCTAGTTGACTAATAGATGACTTCTAGAGACTATAAATAGACTACATATCTTGTTGAAAGCCGTGCCCGTAGTCTTCTACCTTGTCTTGTTCTCTACGTATAATAGCTTGAACTCGCGTGGCTTCTTCAAAACGCCTTTGACTTTGATATTTGCTGAGAAGTATATTTAATGCATTAAGCTTGGATCCACCTGCATCTTTCATAATCTGATCAGCTGCTCTTTCGATATCAATTTCAGTATCCAAATCTATTACCTATTTCATCAGAGTTGATTTTGTTACCATTGGATTACTCACTTTACTCGGACAACATCAATCTGACCGCTATGCAACCAAGTTCGGAGTTCTTCGTGAGATGGCTTGGCTTCATGCTTGCCTGCTAGCTGTAGATTTAGAAGAGCATGATTAACCTGGTTTAATAGCGGCCTATTTGCCTCATCACCTTTACGGGCTTTCTCTTTTAGATCAGATGGTATAGTGCTCCACCAATCATAGAAACTTCTTGTCATTATGATTAATCAGCACAACAAACGTTTTAAAGGTTCAATTCATTTTAATAAATGAGAAAAATTATCGGAGTTTATGTATTATTTAGATAAAAATGAGCTAAAAAATGATTAGAAATATATACAATCACACTATTGGTCGATGGCAGATAAGAAAGGAGTCGATAGTAAACAATAAAGAAGTTAGCATCTCTAGTCTAAAGCCTAGGCACGAGTTACTACTTATTCGTGCGATTTTTTCTTTGTTAGTCTTCAGAAACAGATACGGATGTAGTTCCATTAAAATTAAAACTAGCCTCGATTACATTCTTCTTAGCCATTATATTTATGGTATTCAATTATATATCATATTAAAACGACTGTATTACAGATTAATTGAACTAACAAGCTATACAGCTATTATAAAAGATAGGACGGATTACAATTCCATCATAATTCCTTCTATTTTTTAGCACATATACATATACTTTCGTTGTCTAATTTAACGTTGCCTGTAGCATCAACATAACTGCTTGCTGATTCGGTAACAGCTTTCCAAATTTCTTCTTTCCTCTTTTGAGATTGGTCGGCTAACATTGCATTTATGGGAGCGGCAATTGCTTGATTAAATTGAGTATATTCTTCTGGTGAACTAAATGTGAAAATTACATTAATTCTTTCAACAGCAATATCCTTAAATCCGCACTTAGATAACGCATCAGTAATGATACTTTGGTCAGCCAGTTTAAATGGTCCAGGAGTACCGCTGGGGGGCATCGGCTTGCCGGTCTCTTTAACTACAGTTTTCATGGACACGGAAAGGAAAGGAACCTTATCTGGCGAAGCCCAAACGGCAGCTGCCAAATAGCCACCATTTACTAATGAGGAGTAAATATTTGATAAGCCTTCTCCTAGATCTGGCAAAAACATCAATCCCCATCTACAGAGTACTGCATCAAACGCTGAATCTGGTAAACTAATGGTTTCTGCATCACCCTCTTTGAATTCGATCACATCTTGTAAGCCAATCGAAGCAGCTCTTTGTCTTGCAATGGATAGCATCTGTGGTGATATATCTGTAG
>JARBAV010000143.1 GCA_029237515.1 Nitrososphaerales archaeon | reverse complement strand
TGCAGAGGTCAGAATTGGGCAGCTTGAAAGAAATCTTCCTGTTGAAAAGACTGAAATTCTTTATGGGCAGGAGAATATAATTAGGCATTTTCTAAATGACCTAAGCAATGTGCATGAAAGATTCGATAGCTGTACGGATTTTACCGGACCATCACTCTTTGTGAATTCTCCTATCTGGCCAGCCTATACAGGGCTGTCAAGGAGGGGAATAAGGTTGAGGTTTATCACAGAAATCACTAAAGAAAATTTGGAATATTGTGAGAAACTTCTTAAAGTATGTGAGCTGCGGCATCTCGAAAAAGTAAAAGGAAATTTTGGAATAATCGATGGTAGGAGTTATGGCTCAGGCTCGTCGGCGCGAGAAGGTCAGGCTCCGACACAGCTTATTCGAAGCAATATCAAAGCATTTGTAGAACAGCAACAGTATTTTTTTGAGACATTGTGGGGTAAAGCCTTGCCCGCAGAACGAAGGATTGACCAGATACAAAGGGGGACGGAAGAAGTGTTCATTGAAACTATCAAAGACCCATACGAAGTTCAAAAACTTACATACGATCTTATAAAGAATTCCAGAAGCGAAATCATGGTAGTTTGCGCCACTAGTAACGCATTTTTACGTCAGGTTAGGGCTGGCTCATTTAAGTTGCTTGAGCGGGCTGCATCCGACTACGGTGTGAATATACGGATCTTGAGTCCGAGTAACAAAAAGATTCTAAGATTTGCAAAGAGGTATGAAACGAGTACTTTTCAGTATCAGAATCAAATCAAGGTGAGACATCTTAAGGAAAACTTTCAAACAAGAATCTCTCTATTGCTTATAGACAAGAAATACTCTCTGACCGTCGAGCTCAATGACGACACAAAGAATCGGACAATTGATGCCATAGGTATCAGTACTTATTCCAATAGCAAGTCCACAGTTCTTTCATATGCTTCCATATTTGAAACTCTATGGAGACAGAGTGAACTTTATGATCGGCTTGAGGAACTAAATGAAGAGCTAAGGTTACGCGATATAGCACAACGAGAATTTATTAATACCGCAGCCCATGAGCTGCGTACACCTATTCAACCGATATTAGGATTATCTGAGATAGTACTGAAGAGTAACAAGGACCAGGACCTTAATGAATATTTAGTAATTATCGCAAGAAATGCAGAGAGATTACATCGACTTACTAACAATATACTGGATGTCACCAAAATTGAAGGCAAAATACTAAGACTAGACAAGGAATTGGTTAACTTGGACATGCTGATCTCATCTTTAGTAACCGAATATCAAACAGCTTTGGAGAGAAAGAGGATTGGAAAAGTTGGAAAATACGACAAGGACAGCAACAATGAAGACGACTATAACAAACACGCTAGAGGTCTCTTTTGCCATATCCTTTACAAGCCACCTTCAGAGTCCGGTCCCTTAATAATAGAAATGGATAAGGATAGAATCATTCAAGTATTGTCAAACCTTCTAAATAATGCCTTGAACTCTTCACATCAACGAATGATCCGCGATAATATAGCAGTTCTCCCTATAGAAGTCTCAATGAAGAAAGATAGTACTTCGGAGGAGATTGTCATAATGGTTAATGAGAAGGGAATGGGCATTGACAAGAGCATCATTGAAAAGATGTTTACTAAATTTGTTACTACATCTGACGGCGGAACCGGACTTGGTCTTTATGTATCAAAAAGCCTTATTGAGGCACATGGTGGCAGGATATGGGCCTACAACAATACCGATGAACAAGGTGCTACATTTTGTTTTACATTACCTCTCAGATCTATGATTTGAGATCCATGTTAAGAAAAATGAACTCCTTAATAGGAATTGCTTTGAAATTAGTTTTGTGGGAACCGATGATTCAGGATCACCAGTTTTTTCGATAAAGCATCTGTCAGAAAGAATAAGGACGGGAGATATATCACCGACTGAATTAGTTGAATCCGCACTTGATAGGATCAATAAGTTGAACCCTTTCCTTAATGCCTTTATCACGATAATAGAGGAAGACGAATTGTACAGGCAAGCCCAAACTGCCGAAAAAGAAATCAGTATCGGAAAGTACCGTGGTCCACTACACGGTATCCCTTTTTCGATTAAAGATATTATTTACATAAATGGTACGAGATGTACTGCTGGTTCGAAAATACTTGCTGACTATGTCCCCATGTCAACGGCAACCGTTGTACAAAGGCTGAAAAGAGCAGGGGGAATCCTGATCGGCACGAATAATTTAAACGAATTTGCATCTGGAATAACGGGCATAAATCCATTTTACGGAACCTCTAAAAATCCGTGGGATAACTCCAGGTTATCAGGGGGCTCTAGTGGGGGATCCGCTGTAGGTGTCTCAACTGGAATGGTTCTATTTTCGATAGGGACGGACACAGGAGGATCCATTAGAGTCCCTGCGGCACTATGCGGCGCTGTAGGATTGAAGCCTACTTTTGGTAGGATTAGCATGAACAATATTTTTCCACTCGCCCCCACTCTGGATCACGTTGGTTTCATCACAAGAAGTGTATGGGACGCGGCTGCAGTAATGGAGTATGTTGCAGGTCAAGATGCATCAGATCGCTCTTCCATAAATTCGAATCTTCCTCCCTACACTAGAATCATGGAAGAACCTTGCTCTAAAGGACTACGAGTTGCAGTCCTAAAGGAATATTTTTTTGATAATCTGCATTCTGAAATTGCAGATTTATTTTATAGATTCGTTGAGTTTTTACACTCCATAAATATTAAAGTTATAGATAGCCTTAGATTGCAGCATACAGGAAAATTCTATAGCTCTTGGAAGAATATTAGACTTGCAGAGGCTGCAAATGTCCACTTGAGATGGCTTAACACGAGAGCAGATGATTACAGCTCAGAGGTAAAAGAAATGTTAATGGAGGGAAAAGAAATATCTGCAGTCGATTATATTCAATCTCTGAAGGCAGCTAGTGAAATAAAAAGTGAGATTCTTGCTACAATGTCAAATAACGGAATTGATGCCATTGTAGTTCCCACGACTATAGTAGCTGCTCCCAAAATCAGCGATAGTATTGTAAATGTCGGTAACAATGTTGTTGTAGAAACTCGTCGAGCCTTATTACAAAATACAATAGTATTCAATAGTACCGGTCTACCTGCAATTAGCATTCCAATCGGTTTAACCAAGGAGAATATGCCAGTGGGAGTACAAATTATTGGGCCTCCTTTTAGGGAAGAAATAATTCTCTCCATAGCAAATATAAGTGAGAAATTGTTTCCGCCTATGAAGGAATTTGAGCAACGTAGACTGAACCTTTTGAACCTTTAGTTTGGTAATAATGCATTAGTGATATTTTAATACATTTATGCTCATTGGGGACTCTGTTACCCATTTAGGAACTGACAATTAACTTTAAAAAAAGAATTAAGGTAGGTGATCATATTAGAAGATAAGGACACTGACATTTTGGATCACCTACCTGGACGATGGACTAACTAATGCCTATTGCGTGTAAATACCAAACGGATGCCACCTTATTTTCATTGTGTTAATAGATCATTTAGTGGCACGTTTTATGCAATAGTTTGGTTGGACCTTAATACTATTCCATCTTCTGGAAGTAATAGTATGATTCAGTACCTGCAGGAACAATGTCATCAGATGATTTCCCTGCACTATCTATAGCCATAAGTCTA
>JARBAV010000018.1 GCA_029237515.1 Nitrososphaerales archaeon | reverse complement strand
GGAATGGGAGAACAAGTTCAGGGTATGAACACCACCTCAAAATCCCCGTCATAGTTGAGATGAGTTGGCAAATTTTCACAATAAAAAGTCCCTGATAATTGTCTCTTTCATCCGAGAACGCTCTCTTTGAGATTAGCGGATATGGGTTGTCGTAAGATAGGGAGTACAAGTACAACAGATACTTTAGACCCATCTGAAATTTCAGATCAGTCGATTCCGGATGACCACGCTGTTGTATGAATTTTGAATAGTCAGATGATAAAAACCCACTTTTAACACTGATATCGTCACGCGTCCCTTCCGTCCAATACCCATATCAGTGCTTTTAGGCGGGTTTCACAAAGAGTATAGGATATCATAAAATTTGGAATTCTAAATAAAGTTCCGATTGCATATTCAGTCGTATCCCGACGAGCTTGCATTATTCAAGTCATGCCGAGTTTCCTTATTGAATGATATTTTAGAGTAACAAAGAATCATTTAACTTAACCTCTTTTACATTATTGTGCCATCTCTCATGAAACTCCTCATTAAAATATAGGCTTACAAACCTAACCAAATGACCTCCCAAATTGATCACCGCCCTCAGCATAATCGGCTATTCCTGGACTATCTTGAGTCCATAGCTGGTCAGCTCTTCCGATAGTACCTGCCGCAACTATTGCATTCAGCCCACCCATGGGTATGTCGGTCCGAATTGAACCATAAATTACATTTACTGCACCGGCATATCCGGGTGTATTGACACTCTCAAGCGGAACACCTATTGCCAAGTCAGATATTCCATCCTTGTTAAAATCCCCTGTTGTCAGAGCGGATCCAAAAAGGTCTCTGCTTTCAACAGCGCCTTCGACATTTATGGTATCTTGTGTCCATATCTGGTCAGCTCTCCCATTGGACGGAGATATTCTAATTGAAGATAGCCCGTCTGAGGAACCATAAATTACATTTACTGCACCGCCATCTGTAACCGCATTAATATCTTCTCTAGGTACACCTATTACCAAATCCAAGTACTCATCTTTGTTAAAGTCGCCTGTTGTCAGGACGGCACCAAAAATGTCACCTTCCTCACTATCATCATCGATTCCTGGGCTATCCTGAGTCCATATTTGGTCATCTCTTCCATTACCAACAGAAATACCGTTTTCTCGCAATCCATATAATGATCCATATATTATATTGACCGCACCGGCATCAGAAATAGTATTGTTATTAGAAACTATATCTCCAGCCTCACCTGATACTCCTATCGCAACATCTGAATATCCATCATTGTTAAAATCACCCGTCGTCAAAGAACTACTGAACAGATCGTCATTATCAGAAACATCCTTTATACCCGCGCTGTTCTGAGTCCATGTTTGAAGATATACTCCTGCTCCGGTTGATACTCCATAGTATACCACATTGACTTGACCAGCATCCAAAACAGAGCCAATATCTTCGCCAGGAACTCCGATGACTAGTTCTGAATATCCATCATTGTTAAAATCACCTGATGCAAGTGAAGAGCCAAACATGTCATTAAGTTCTGTGTCATTCCACCATAAATCTAACGAAGGTGTATATTGTGTCCATTCTTCAATTTGAGTAATAGAATTGTTAAGACCATTTGATGAGCCATAAATAATGTCGACTGCCCCTGCTTCTAAAACGTAACCATAAGGTGTGTTGATGTCGTCTCTTGGTGAACCAATAGCCAAGTCGGATATCCCATCGTTGTTAAAGTCACCTGTTGTTAGCGCAGAGCCGAATAGATCCCCCGCTGCGGAACTTGCAGGATAACCTATTCCATTCTGAGTCCATATTTGGTTACCTTCTGAAGCTAATCCACTTGATGAACCATAAATTACATTGACTGCTCCAGCTTCAGTGAGAGTACCAACGTCTTCTCCCGGTACACCTATCGCAAGATCTGAATACCCATCTGCGTTAAAGTCGCCTGCTGATAGAGAAGAACCGAATAGATCTCCTGGTTCAAGACCCCCTGATATAGCCTGTGTCCATATTTGGTTAGCTCCGCCGTTTCCTGTATCTATTCCAAAAGAGGACAGGCCGCCTGATGAGCCATAAATGATGTTGACTGCACCAGAATCAATTTTAGGTTGTGATGTAGAAGGTCCATAGATGTCAAGTTCTGTTATCGATGCCCAATTATTTACAGTGTTACCATTTATAATTATCCGCACATACCTTGCATCTGTTGGAGAAATAGTGTATTTTTCCGAGTTTAAAGTAATACCACTACTGATACGACTAGGTTCGTTTGAAAATACATTTCCATCATTAGACGTAGCTATGACGAAATTGTTTTGACGTGAGTTTCCGTTGTACCAGGCAATATCTATGCTGCAGATCTTTTTAGTCGATCCTAGATCAGTGGTAATATATTGACCAATCCCTTGACTGGACCATCTTGTACCAAGATTGTTATCAAGTACATTTTGTGGCAAATTGCCATCGTTACCACTTGCAGTTACGCCGACTGATGGAATACCAACAGTACATGAATCTCCTTCATTTTCGAACGGTATCCCAATAGCAAGATCATCATACCCGTCTCCATTAAAATCTGCAGTTACTCCAGAGGAACCCAGGGTTGCTGTATTGCTTATACTAGAAAAATTGGCGTTACCATTAATCATATTTGAGAAAACACCGCTTTCATCCATATCAAAGTTATTAAAGAAAAATGTTTCGTTAGACGATATTTCTGATCCTATTTTAGTATCATTATTTTTAGTCTCTGCTAGCATATCATTTATCTTAATATTACTTGAACTATTTTCACTTGCAGGAAATGTTGGCGCAATAGATGAGGAATTTGTATTGGTACCAGAAACTTGTGCATATGCACTATTTGGCAGAGTTATTGGGAGCGGTATGGGGTCTATGAGATAAGACAAAAGTATTCCAGCCAGAATTGCTGAAAGGATTAAACTAGTTCCAAAATATATCCTAAACATTCTGTTTAGCATACAGTATGGCTCCTATTAATGAATTGTGCCATTTGGTCTTGATTTACTATGAAGATTTTTACATTTAAGATCTCTTTATGATAAATAATCATCGTTTCGTATTAGAAAATAAATCTAGTGTTTTGTACGTATTAAATGGTAATGCCCAACTTGATGAGGTGTTATTAATATTACTAATCCAATGGGTATCGCTGTACACAGGTCAAATATAGTATCAGATAATAGATTATTAGTAGCTGAGGACAGTAACAATTCACGAATGGTGACCATAAAATTTATGCCTTTAAATATTGGATTCTTCGGTGGTCCTGGTCAGGTTGATGGCAAATTCATGAATCCAAAGGATGTCAAAGTCCATTATAGTTCAGGTGCATCTGGACCTCAATATTATTTTTTTCCTTTATTTATTAATCAAACTTAGGCAAGTATCAATAAATTCTATTAACCTTGAGTTTTATCGATAATTATCAAAAACCTTATTTTTTTTCATTCACAGTCATTATTTCTTTTAACATTGATAATTTCAGTTGTCGGATTTATACTTACAAAGATAGCTATTGTTCCCATTGAAAGTAATTTAAATTTATACCTCCTTCAATTTCTAATTTATAATGTTATAGTGACACTTTACTATCAGTTATTTTTGATATTACTGTTCCTTATTAATTTGTCTTTGGACAAGCTAAATTATTTTGGATGATGAACTGTCAGATTTACTATTCAATTTTCGGTTGCACGTATGTCATACTTTGTCTGTTGCTTTATTTAGCTTTGAATTTCAAAACACAATTCATATTTGTCACATCCTAATGGATTACGTTAGGAGTAATAAGAATTGGATCTATACATCCTACGACATGGAGAAGCAGAACAAAGAGTCTCCAGCGAGCAATCTGACTTCGACAGACCACTCACTGCTGCAGGTCAAGAATAGTTTTTAACCAGTCCTAAAAAGATCGTTATAGATCATTAGATCTAAGGAATCATTGTTGTCAGGATTGGAATTTGTTACGAAATTCAGTAAACGACGACATTAGACGATTTAGAAGAAAGCGCTCATCTAATTGAAAAAAGAATAGCGAATACTGAAATGAAAGTTATCCTGTGATAAAATTTAGTTTACTCTTGCATCGCTACAAGAAAGGTCTCTCCTAAATGAGGAAATATAGCATTATCGATTCAAGAGCTGTTTGTCCTCAACTACGGCTTCATGCATTGGATAACAAAACAAGCAGTACGTGTTATCAATATGGTTTTCTCAGTTTAATAGATAACAATACCAATGATAGTGATTAATGTTGGACTTTCGAGCCCAATACATAACATACTTAACCAGAATCGACAAGTTTTCCGCAGAAATTAATATGTGACCTTGAATAGGACTTATTTTATGATAACTTATTCAAGAGTAAGCAGTGCTTAATACCATATACAGCTTTTTTCGTATATGGTTAGAGTAGGCGTAGAGTGGGTAAACAAGTTTCCTGAACCCTGTTCAGCGACAGGTTTATCATATTGTGATGATACCGCAGTTGGATTTTTGAAAGCAATGAAATTTGACGAGTTGGTTTACCACCAAATTAATTTGGTATTCAAATTTATGTAATGGCTGTAGATTTTAGTGCAACTTTACTGACGAACCACTGACTGTTCAACACGCCTTGACACTCATAGTAGTTTACTCCTGCAAGCTGAAGACTTTCAACTCCAATTTTCATGATTAACAATTCGCCTGTTGCATAAGCTCGGGTCGAAAATAGATGCGGATATACAGATTCACCTGGCATTGCTATCTCACCAGATTTAGATCCATCTTCATCATCATCATCCTTATATATTTCTAGTAAGGTCTGATAGCGCCTGGGTGGTGGTACTCCTGTATTGAGTGGATAAACTTCTTCAAGGAAAACTCTGTTGCGTTGATACAATTG
>JARBAV010000142.1 GCA_029237515.1 Nitrososphaerales archaeon | reverse complement strand
TATGACTTTTGTATACTTTGAGCTTCCGCTTGCCAAACACCAGAGCATTATCACTTTTGACGGTCACTTGATCAAAATCCTTTATTGGCTTTTCGAGTCTTCTTAGCGATCCTCCTAAGGTTAAGGCAATTATCTGACAACCGTAACATATTCCTAAAATTGGTATGTTCCTAGTATAGCAATACTTGACCATTGTAGAATTGGTCGCGTTAATATGTGAGCTGCCAGTCCTTCGTCCGGACAAAATAACCTTATTGAACCAAGGGGATCTCTCAGATCCAAGCTCCTCCAAGTTTATTTCGAAATATCGCTTGTAGTCACAAGAATATCCCAAGTCACAAACAATTTCCTTCAGGTGAGACGTGAACGGAGAGTTATTGTCAACTATTAGTACCTCAAGTGAACTTTGAGACAGCCTAATCTGATGCGTATCCGTAATCTTTACATGGTCATGATTAGTCATATATGAGATAGTCAGTTAAGCGAAAGTAACACGATTTCTAATTGTTCCGAGTCTTTCGATAGTAATTTCGACCACATCACCGTCCTTCAGATATCGAGGTTCCTTCATCGACATTGCGACGCCGGCCGGCGTACCGGTTGAAATAATATCGCCTGCTTCGATAGTCATAACATTGCTTAAGCTCGAAATAATCTTCTGGATGGAAAGGACCATATTCATGCTTGAAGAGTTCTGTCTAGTTTCTCCATTAACCTTTGTGACTATTGAAAGGTTCTGTGGATCTTGTACTTCGTCCTTCGTGGTAATCCAAGGACCACAAGGTGCAAACGTGTCCATGCTCTTGCCTCGAGTAAATTGCTTGTCTTTGAATTGAATGTCTCTAGCTGAGACATCATGAAGAATCATGTATCCAAAGACAACGTCTAATGATCTGTCTTCAGGGATCTTTCTTGCGTTCTTTCCTATTATGGCAGCTATTTCAGCTTCATAGTCAAGCCTAGTTACAAATGGCGGACATATAATGTCCCTAAAGGGTGAATTAAGAGTTGTTCGGGGCTTCATGAATATGACCGGTTCATCAGAAGGGGTAAGGCCAGCATCTCTTGCATGGTCATAATAGTTGAAGGCAAGACATAATATCTTTGGAGGATTTGGAATAGGTACTAGTAGATCCAAATCTTTTACATAGTGTGAATAGGTTAGCTTATCAGAATTCTCCCTGACTACGTCCAGCCAACCGTTAAACATAAATTCCTTAATTGAAACAGGGATAGGAATTCCAGTTTGCTCTTGAATCTCATTTCTGGTTACAAGTTTCTTCTCATCACTTGAAATTAACGCATATGTCTCGGTGTTATTGGAATCTCTTACTCTGGCTATCTTCATTTCATTTCAAATTATTGTTTAGTCGTGCGTATATATTGCTACTCCATTGGTTTGCAATCTGCAAAAGCCAAACCGGACAAACTGGATACTGCTGCCCGCCTGTAACTTTGACACGTATGATTCTGCTATTCCGTTGTGTGTGTGAAGACTATCTTTGTTAAATTCTTCGTTAATAAAGAGCTTATCTGGAACTATAACAGTAAACGGTACCATATCATCATTTGATACCCATTGAACTTTCTGGATATTTGATTTTATCTCTTGCCCGGTATTGATCACACTTAAATATTCAACTGCTTTTCCTTGTATTACCTTATCGAGCCGAATATTGTGCATTTCCATTAATCTAATTTCGTGACCACCCTTCAATCGGTCAGCATCCGCCTTATCTATGTAAATACGATCCGATGCTTGCACAATCCTAGTCCCGAGTTGACCTGAAGGGTGATTTTTTAATTTAATTTTAGTCAGAATTGGATCAACAATTCTAATTTCAACTGGATTTCTAACAAAGAAGAGACGTAGAGATTTCAGGTCCAGTAATTTTCTGTTATATGATTCAAGTGATTCAAATGGAGGTTTGGTATCGGCAAGAGAAATTCCTAGAGAAAGGACAAATCTGTGGATGGCTTCGGGTAGTATCCCTCTTTTTCTGAGTGCCGTTAGGGTCGGAAGCCTAGGATCATCCCAGCCCGAGACCAGGCCTGTCTGGATGAGAGGTTTTAGTTTTCTTTTAGAAACTGGCATTCCTTCAAATTCCAGACGAGAAAACTCGAGAAGTATTGGCACGCGAAGTCCCAATGATCTAAGTACCGAGAAGTATAGTGCGTTTCTTAGCTCGTACTCCTTAGTTCGCATAGCATGCGTGACACCATCAATACTATCTTCGATCGGCGCTGCAAAGTCATAGGTTGGGAACGCCCTTATCCTTTTGCCGAGTTTAGGGTGGTCTGCATCAATGATCCTAAATAAAGTAGGGTCCCGCATTGCAGTATTATGATCTGAC
>JARBAV010000141.1 GCA_029237515.1 Nitrososphaerales archaeon | reverse complement strand
GATCTTCGATCCGATATTAACATCCCCATTTTTGTCCAACAATTACGATGAGACCAGTTAGTCCCTTCTAGGTCAGTAGAATTGTCTTGGCATAAAGAGCGCTGCTACTGGGGTCAATTTCGATTGGTATCAAAAAGAATAATTGAAACAAGAACTTAAGTAAGGCTATTATAATAATAATAGCAATTATGATTAGTATTATGTAGACAAGTGTTCCAAGCATCTCTATTCTTAACATAATGTATAGAAAACTATTTAACCATTATAGGTCTCTATAGACCAAGCTAACTCAATAAGTAAATACTGGAGGACAGTACGGAACGTCTGTCCTGCTCTTAGAGACATTCATCTTCATATGAGGATCGAAATAATCTGATGGCTCCGAATATGATTATATAGTTTGCTACATGTACAAAATCATTATGAGTGATACGGTAGACAAAGTTCAGAAATCTGATGAGAGCAGCACAAGCATAGATGCGTACTATTCTTGCGATGATTGTGGCCAGGAATTTAAGTTTCGGCAGGAATTAAAGGAACATGAGAGCAAACAACATTGAATTCAAGGCTTGGAACATGTTGGTAAGTCTAACTCTAGATATAGAAAGAATTAGGAAAATAATAGGATCCTCCCATCTAAGAAGGGTGAATCCAGATAACTATCCTGACTTTTGAAATCAACCAACTGAAAAGCATGATTTTAATTCAAAGGAAAAATTTTTGTAGTCGATAAGGAGATTTAATCAAGTTAGTCGCTGCATAGCAATTCAAGAATTGAAATACGATATCATAAAACAAATAAGCTCTGGATCGTTTGGTACAATATTTGAAGTCATGGTTGAGCATGAGGAAGATGGTGTTACTACTAGTACAACTAAATGTGTATTGAAAGAACTAACACGAATCGATCCTCTTAGTAAAGAACGTTTTGAGAGAGAGATTAAGATATTACCGGAGCTCAATCATCCCAATATAGTCAATATTCTTTACTGGAATATTGGGGGTGACCCCCCCAAATTTCTTCCATATTACATTATGGAATACCTAAAGGGAGGATCCCTACGAAAATATATGGACAAGAAATTTAATGCAGACAGGAATTTTATCTTCGAACCTACCTGGGTGATAAGCAAGGTTATACTTCCTATCTGCAGTGCATTGGCACAGGCACACAGCTCTGGTGTATACCATAGGGACCTTAAACCTGATAACATTATTTTTAATGATGATACTAAATCGAGTATTAAAGTAGCAGACTGGGGACTAGTAAAAGGCGATGCAATTGACAAGGAATCATTAGAGCTTACAACCGTAACAGCAGAAGGACAGATAGGTGGTACTCCTGGTTACTGTTCGCCCGAACAATGGTTTGCATTCAATAAAGAGGAAATAGATGGGCGAACTGACATTTATTCATTGGGAATATTGTTTTATGAGATGCTAACAAGAAAGCAACCCTCCCCCTATAATCCAAATGATCCCTTTACTATGGAAAATAACCAGGGGCAGCTGCCACTTCCCACGTCTAGGACTCATTTATCAAAGCGACTTAAAGTCGATCCTCCATCAAAGTTCAATTCAAATGTTACGGCACAACTAGACTCTTGTATCCTCAAAATGATCCGAGTAGATCCTCGCAAGAGACAAAATTCGATATGGGATTTGATAACAGATCTCGACATGTTGAGATAAATATCATTCGTTAACTATTCACTGAATACTCTTGGTTCCCGCACAGCTGACAGACTTTCTAAAGGGAAGAGAAAATCGATGCAAGCAAGCTTGCATCTGAGCATGGGACTCAAGGTACTGCCTATTTGGCCCAGCATGGGAAAAACTGTTGTTCGAGTTATCCTATAGATCCTTAAAGTAATTCATTTTCTGAGCCTATAAAAGATATACACGGTCGCAAACGGCACCACCGAAAATAAGTACGCCCAGTATTCAATCGCCGGAGAATCAAAAGCTAAATGAAGTCCAAATTTGAGCCCTAAGAGTAAACCTAGGTATAATGTAATAAAGAGTGGTGCAGTTCCAAATACTATAAATCTGTGGCTCCTCAGTTTAAATTTTTCAATATTCCGATACGGATACTGAAGATGATGGTAAAAAACTGGCATAGATAAAAATGAAGTGGCGAAAGTAACCGTAAACAGAGCTATCATAAGAATTATGCCATCTTCAAAAGAAAAATCGCTTGGCCTATTTATCGAAATATTAAGAAGGAATGCGAAAAGAAACCCAGAAACAGTCGTAAGGACTGCACTTTCTTTTAAGATAGTATCGTAGTCTTTGGCGATATCTTCGTTGGACTCATATTTATCAGGTGAATCCGAATTATTTTTTCCCTTATTATAGCTGTCAGAACTTTCTTCATCCATGTGATTGATTAGGTGTGCAAAAATATATGAAGGTTATATATGTATATCCACAATTAGTCGACTTGTTGTTTAACTTTCAGAAAGGGCATTTCCACGTTTAATAACTTAGGCTAGAAATTAGCAATAATGTTGAATCACACTTTGAAAAATCATAGAATCCTACTTGTAGTATGTCCGTTCTATTGTCAGGAAAAAATTCTATTATCAGGATAGGACCGATTTTCCATGATTTGAGAAATACTTAAAGGTAATTTCGTACCAACTGCACAAAAATAATGGATGAAAGTCGCAAGAGCAAAATTACGAGAGCAGTAGCACAATTTATCAAAACTGAAGTCAGCAAAAGAGGGTCAAAAGG
>JARBAV010000140.1 GCA_029237515.1 Nitrososphaerales archaeon | reverse complement strand
GGCGGGGAAAGAAAGGCCTATCCCGCTTGAGCGAGGTGTCAGTCCAACTAAATATGTAGTATTTGGTTAGATGCTGGAATACTGCTAAAGTTTATTTTCTTGTGCTTGAGCACCTCTAAAAAAAGGGCCCCATATGGCGTCCATCCACTGTTTACTCAATTTCTGGCAAAGTTCAAAGTATGAAATATAGTAAGAGGATACATTTTCATTACTTTTACCTAATTCACCAGATTCCTCATTTGTTTTACGTGATGACTGAAGAAGTGACTCGTTTAATGCTTTCATGTTCTCCATATAACCAATGAAGTATTCATTCATCATTTTAAAATTCTTTAGATATAGATCATACATCTCATTCCATAAAGAATACAATTCTCTTGTTGAATCTTTTACCGTATTACATAAACTTATGATTCAATAAATCAAGCACATTGTCTCCTACTTATCTGAAAGACGGTGTTTATGTCCATGCGAAACTCCCAGATACCGACCGGATGGCATAATTACTACTAAAGTACTCTTGTTCTTCTACCAGATATTCCACCTGCAACCATCTGGATGCCTACTATCAGCAGCGCTATTGCAATTATGAAGGCTACGAAGGCAACTCCCACTGCAGGTGAGACCATTACCAAGATACCTAATGCAATTTCAAGTGCTCCAACACCAATGCGAAATCCTCTTGACCATCCTCGACTCTCCTTGTCTCCAAATCCGTGAACAAGTCGGGAAATACCATCAATCAAGAGAGCAATTCCCATCAGTATTATCAGAAATAACGTTGTTCCTACTGGAAAAGCTATTACTACGAGAGCTAAAATAATAACTATAATGCCCAAACCAGTACTGGCCATCCATCTCTTGACGAAAAGACCGCTTATGACACTTTCAATACCAACAATTAGCAAAAGGGCACCGATTATCAGAATAATTGATACCATTGCTGTTCCTGGAAAGACAAGTATTAGTATCGAGAGAATTATTGCAATAGCTCCGAGCCCAATCTGAGCAGCACGTGACCACCCTGGAGCCTTTGAATAGCTCATAACTTAAAGATATTGTAGATCTACTAATTGGTTTTGATAAATTGGACTAACTCTCATTTAGCTATTTAAGATCAGATAGATTACACCAATCATTTCAAATCCACTCTAAAGTCATGCGCATGAAAAGGGACATTTATGGCAAGGGTGTGTGAAACATTTTCGACATAATTTTTAGGCTCATTTACAATTTCTAAAGACACGGACTGCTCTTATTTTTGATCTAGATTCACTATTTAGTCCTAGCTAATTAGCGTAATTCATCTGGGATATAGAGGCTTAAAGTCAATATTAAAAAAATAAATCCTCAAATACAAGCATCATTTTAGCTCTATCACAATTGTACTCTCGTACAAAAAGTGTGACGCTAACTCTTGGATTATTTTTGCTAGGTACGCTTGGATTATCTTGTTTGTCTACTACTTTTTTTAAACAACAAGATCATACACTAGCCCAACAATACATTCCAACAATAAAATATAGAGATCTCATAATAGATCTGGGAAATGGAGTAAAGACTAACGCTCAATTAACACTTCCAGTTGAAGGAAAGGGACCATTTCCGGCTGTATTGCTTATTCATGGTTCTGGTGCTCTCGACAAGAATGAAACTGCGGGATTAGATGTTCACGATGATGCTGGTCCTAAACCATATTGGCAAATAGCTCAATATCTATCAGAGAGAGGTTTTGCAGTACTCAGATATGATAAGAGAGGCGTAGGTGCAAGCAATATAATTGATCAGAATGTTTGGGGAAATGCTACAGTCAATGATCTAATTCAAGATGCAGGGAATGCATTGAATATTCTTCGCGTACAGCCTGAAGTAGATCCTCAAAGGATAAGTGTAATTGGTCATAGTGAAGGTACAATTATTGCTCCAAGAGTAGCAATAGAAAATTCAGCTAAGGTGAAGAATTTAGTACTTATGGGCGCGGCAGCCCAGAACCTTATTGGAGATATCCTGCGCTACCAAGTGGTGGATCACCCTTTAGAGTACGCTATGCACGTTCTGGATAAAAATCACACCGGACTGATATCGATACAGCAAATAGCAAAGGATCCTTTGTTAGGCTTTTATTTGGTATCGTCTTCTCTTTTGGATTTTAATAATACCAAGGCTATAACTGACAGCCTAGCTGAGAAATTTGGTGCTACTGATAACGTAAGTATTCAGAAACAAATCAGACCTGCATTGACAAAGTATTATGAAAATCAGACGGCTTATAATCTGTCCAATTGCAACAATATTAGAGGCTGTCCTGTTTGGTTAAGATCGGAGCGTAATCTGATGCCCACTTTGAGCATCATTGGCAATATCTCTAACTCTACAGGTATCCTAATACTCAATGGAGAAAATGATAGTCAAACTACAGTTCAACAAGCATTTCTCCTACAACAAAGATTAACTGACGTAAATCACCCTGATCATACGCTGATAACTTATCCTAATCTGGGACACGTCTTCTATCCCTCGCCTCAGTGGTTCACTGAAATTGGAGCAATTGAACCTTATGTTTTAGCAGATCTTTACTCTTGGCTTGAAGCCCATTCTGGGCTTTCATATCCCTATTTAGCTCCAGCATTCAGTAATATGACTTCAAAAAGTAAAGATATGGGTTCTAACTCTTCTTCTAGC
>JARBAV010000139.1 GCA_029237515.1 Nitrososphaerales archaeon | reverse complement strand
GCTGTTTGCGGCGCAAAGCTCATAGCCATTTCCAGACGACCTGTAATAAACGCTGCAAGAATTGAAAATATTCTTTTCATACAGAAGATATAAATCGAGAATATATTATATTGGCTCAGGTTCGGTTATGAGTTATCAAATTTTAAGTTTAACTATCCACAGAGATCAGTGTTGTTGTATTTGACAAATTATTAATTTTTTGCTAGGCACACTTTAAGAAGAAACTACAGTTCTCACAGCTTTATGCCAATGCATTAAAGCTAGAACTTAGCTCCATTACATTGTGACATCTCGGACATTCAATTTCATAATCTAATTCTGTTAGCACTGACTCTTCTTTCTGCATAAGTCAGAGTTATCACATGTTCACTATTTTGGTAATCAATTTTCAAGACTGATTATTTTACAGCTTAATGGGATAGAACTTGAGTAAATCAAATCGATCCGAACATTAAGTAATAAGTAATTTGCAATTGCAATTTGAACCTATTATCTAGATATTGCGATAAAGTCACATGGACTGAAGAAGAATGTTTAGCAATACGATGATTCAATATAGATAAAATTCAAAGTCTATTGGTCAGGGGATAAAATTCTAGCCAAATAGCCCCTGACCAATTTGTCAATGCATTCGTACGAGTTCCTATATATAACTGAACACCAAAAAGTAATGCATTATCTTTAACTCTTTGTGTCACAGAATAGGAATATTATGATAATTTACTCAGTTCGATATCATCATAATTTAAGTCTAAGTCAATAACATTAGCAAAAGCCCCATAAACAGATAACGATCCATTGAACATAGCAGTAAAATGGAATTTATTCAGAAATATCTTGGTTGCCTAAAATGTATTGATAACAACAATTGCAATGGAATGCAAAATGTACTTGGAATAGTTGAACGACGACTTCTCTGTTATTGAAACCAAAGAGGCACGTTTCCTGGTTATCCAGGTATTGAAATTAGCAATAAGAAACTATTGAAAGCATTACTGAATTTCTGGCTAGCTTTTCAACCGATCTCATTTTCGCGTCGAAAGAATATGGACATTATGACAGTAACAACTAAAAGTTATATAGATCTTTGAACTTCATGGATTCACTGAATCATGATAAGAAGCACGGAAAGTTTCAACTATAAGAGCATAAATCTGCTTGTTTTGGCAATCTCGTTAATTGCTGTAGGTCTTGTTGAACCATATCAAGCATTTTCAAGCAGCAACAACTCAAGTGATGGTGACAATTCTGGATCGAGTGGTAAGTCACGTGAAGATTTAATTAATCAGCTCTGCCGGTCTGTTTCAGATAATCCGATGCAAGCAGAATTGGCTGCGTCAGCATTAGGATTCCCTGGCGATCCTGGTGCCGCAGCGAACGCTCTTTGTTCATTGGGATGAGAGAAATGACCGATCGGAAACAACGACCAGATCATAAAAAATCATACGGAGTTTTTCCGTTCTTATCACTCATCTCGGATAATCATCTATAGTGTTCAGTGAAAATAACGACAAAGCTATATGCTAGAAGTCGCAATTGCTAATAATGACTTAAAAACAAGCAAATCCTCAAAGAAAGTAGCTAATCAAAATCCAAGATACTGAAGACGGGATCATCATTATGATGCATAACTACTAGATATATATCAACATGAACTACTCTCATCTTTCACAACTCTACGCAGATTTATCAAACTTGACTGTAGTTCCAGCGATACTGATCGGTTTTGCAATTTTATAGTCGACCGATCAAATGCATGAGCTGTGTCTGCTGCTCGTCTTCACCTGTACCTGTAATAGGTACTAAAGATACCATTAGCTCGTCTATACCCGTCTCAAGAAGTTCGTTAAGTCGCGCAGCAATTGTTGTTTCATCCCCGGAGATAACCAAATTATCTATAAGAGCATTTGGTACCGTCTGATCGGATGTTATTTGGAACTCTGTATTAGAAAACATGTTGGCATAGAATGGGGCGTAAAAATCAAGAAATCTATGTCCTGCTGACAGAACGGAAGTTCGATCTTCACTTAATGCTACAGGTACGTGTGCAACTAATATTGGTGCTGACCGTCCAGCCGCGGCCGCTGATGAGCGCAAAGCTGGAATTGATGTGTGAAGCAGGTATGGAACAGGACACACCCATGTTATTGCGCCATCAGCGATTTGTCCAGCTAATTGAAAAGCATTCTTTCCTAATGTTGAGATAAAGATTGGTATCTGCGCCGTACGCGGAAACATAGCTTCAACATTATAGGAATGTCCATGATGATTAACTTTCCCGGCCCAAAGAGCCGTACGCAAGACTTCAACATATTCGCGTAAATGTGCTAATGGTTTAGTGTGTTGCAGGCCATACATTTTTTCTATTATATAGCTATGACTAGGTCCTATTCCAAGTCGCAATCGACCAGGTGCCATATCGTGTATAGCCAGAGCCTGCTGAGCTAGGACGAGTGGATGTCTTGGATAGGTTGGCACAATCGATGTTCCAAGATTTACTGAAGATGTTTTTGCTGCCGCTGCCGCAAATGTAGTTAATACGTCTGGCAAGTTAGGTGGCTGAGACATCCATATTTGCCGTACACCGGCGTCCTCTGCTGTAATAATAGTATTCACAGCAGCCCCTGCATTAGCACCATTGACAATTAATCCTACACGTTCGCGTATTGGATGAGAATGAGAATTGGAGACAACAAGAGAGTTTCTATTATTAGTCATAGATTTGTCTCGAACTGAATCCGAATCTTGTAGGAGCAAGATTTCATGCTGAAGATATTTGCAAATTACTATAATAATTTTTGAAAGGCGGATCTGGACTCGATTGGATAATGTGTTTAGATGGCCTCAGCTGGTTTAGTCTGAAAAAACTGAAAGAGTCAAGCCGCAGACTTCACATTTTGCAACATCATGTCCGTCGATCGATTCGTTTATCCATATGTGTTTACATGTGTGTTGCCGATTTCTCATGTCTTTTGAACTCCTAGTTTTTCATTCGGATAGAAAGTGTTTAGAAGTGTATTCGTAATCATTGACATTAATATTCACTAATATCCATTATGGAGATTCTAATAAGATAGAATGATTACAATGAATACAATTGATGCGAATATTTGACTGTGTCAAAATGTATATGTTTTCTAGTTCGATGGACCATGTAGCAGCGTGTAGGTATGTATAATAAATGATTTTTCGCAATGCTTTATTGTATTTCTATAGATCACTATGTAGCATTTGTTTCTAAATGCACGCACATTGATCACAACAGAAATTCGATTTGATTGATTGATATTAAGTATGAGAATTATGTGTTTCATAGATCACATATAGTTCTATTAGATTCCGCCAGAGTCGATTTATGCGGATCACTGGCCGCCTCTATCTTGTATCAAATTGGTATTCATTCTAGGTATATGGAACAAGTCTTGAATTAAAAATCTAGGTATATGAAACAGGTGGGCGGCCATGAAAAATGAATGGTAGTATTATTAGAGACGTCATGGCCGCTCACCAGTAATGGCCACGGTTGCTCTGAGTTGACAAGTATCGAGATCAACTTTAAAATCATTTCGACTTTAGTCTATATAGCATATAGTGTAAAGAAGAAACTCTGCACTTCAGGATCTGAGTCACAATATATTTAGCAGGTGCTTCTTTTTTGCTGATTAGTCAAATCGACTCAATATGAACTACTTAGTAGTGGATTATAGCTTAGATTAAGAAATAAAGAAAAAGAGAGGTGTTATACTGTGGTTTTAATTGCTTGCTGCTGCAGCTGCGGCTGCACCACCGGCGGCTGCAGCTGCTGCTGCACTGTGGCCACTGGCTGCAGC
>JARBAV010000138.1 GCA_029237515.1 Nitrososphaerales archaeon | reverse complement strand
AATAAAAATTTAGCCATTCTAATTTGGATTGGTAAATATTAAGGAAGACTTTCACGTACATACTAGCTATAATGATCATTCCTCCCCTAACCTAAATATTGCTTCAGCTGTTGAGTATGCTGACTCAATTGGATTGAAAACGCTGGCATTCACTGAACATGTCCGAAAAGAATCGAATTGGGTCGATAGTTATGTGAATGAAATTGAAAGAAATAATACTAAACGAAATTTGAAATTAATCACAGGATTTGAAGCAAAGATTCTCAGAGACGGTTCGATTGACTGTCTTCCAAGGTACAGCGCAGATTATTTTATTATTGCTAGCTTCCATACCATTTATGGTAACAAGGAAATTTGGATGAATGCAATTAAAAGTGCGATTAAGAATCCCGATGTTAATGTCATTGGGCATTTGGCTCCAGAATCGACTTTTAGTTTGAAAAATGAGGAACTAGGCGAAATATGCCTGCTACTCAAAGAGCATGGAAAAATAGTCGAATTAAACGCGAAGTACAATAGACCCCCTCTAGACTGGGTTCTCAAATTCAGGGAATATGGCGTAGGGTTTCATCTCGGTAGCGATGCTCATTCGTTGAACGAAATCGGTGAATTTAGTAGAATTCTTAAATTAGTTCAATTGGTTGGCGCTAATTCCTAGATAAATGTGATTCAATAGGAGAGAAAGTTCTTGTGTTAGACTTGTGTAGTATGATATCCAATCTTCTTAGATCGACATACCAAATGTCAAATCATGGAAAGTTATATAGTGGAGCTTGGTTGATAGTTTGTTAATACTGAATGTGTGCTGAAGCATCTATAGGTCCAACGACACAGTGCATTAGATCCCTGTTTTCTCAATATGAAGGAGTAAACAACCCTATACTATCAGATTATATTTCGTCCATTCCTGAAAGGCTGTCAGATGCAGTATTAAGAGTAAGAGAGCAATTAACAGTTACTAACACAGGGAATGTTTTATCTAATCGTAGAGAGCTGGCAAAGCATATTGCTGCCTTTCATAACCAAGCTGGCACAGATTTTCCAGCCGTAGAACAAAGCAGAATCGATATTCAAGATCCATCAGCCCAGATTCTAGTATCCATACATCAACCAAATCTCTTTGCTTATGGTGGGGTATTTAAGAAGATAGTTCTTCTCCAAACCATCAAATCGATGTTGGAAAAAAAAGAGGCCGGTGTATCCAATACTAGCACCAGATTCATCAATTTGTTTCTACTAGTTGATCATGATTTTATGGATGACGTATGGATGAGGGTCGCTCAGTTACCAAGCGTGAGACACTCGGATGGCATTTTGGAATTAAGAATGCCCATTACTGCATCGAACAGATGGAAATTAGTTCGAAATATGGAAGTTCCCCCTATAGCGATCGTTGATCATTGGAGAAAACAAGTAACCTCTTGGATAAAAAATGCTTCCCTCGCTTTGGATCTTGAAAAAAATGAAAGAATCAGATTATTTGAGAACTTGGAACAATTTTGGATGGAGGTGGACGAATCATACAATAGGGCAAGATCATACGCCGATCTCAATTCTTTCATTATGTCTAGAATAGTGAATAAGATTTGGGGGTATGACACACTATTCGTACGACTATCAGATATTTCAGAAGTTTTTGAAGGCGGGTTTAGGTTCCTTCTCAATAATTTTAAAAAATACTCAGGAATATTGAGCGAGAGTGACGTGATGTTTCTTCGTAATGGTATCAATACAGGTGTTAGTCAAAGTACATACCTTAATGCCCCAGTTTGGCTGCATTGTAGGTGTGGAAGTAAGGCCTCTGTTAAAATGAATGAAATCGAAAGTGGTATCTTTGACCTATCCGGAACCTGCATGTCATGCAAGAGACCCCTTAATCTAAGGCTCAACGGATCTGACTCCTGTCGTATACCAAGTAGTACACCGAATGAATTATCTCCGAGAGCTATCCCGATTCTCTTATTACTCTCAAGGGATTTAGGTATTTGCTGCTACGCATCCGGCATAGGTGGCAGCATGGGCTACACAATGGTCGGACGATTAGTGTTCAAGGAACTTTCTATAAAGATGCCTGTCACTGTTGTATGGGCATCAGATGACCTCTACTCAGGCGTTGGCCAAAGTGAAGCCCTTCAATCTTTAAAGTTCAATAATTCAGCGGAGGTTATCAAATACGCCGAGCAACTAAGGATTACTCTTTCCAACTTCAACGCAAATGTAGCGCCGTTGTTATCTAAAAGAGCAGATTTGGCTAAAGATGGACAGGACATTCAGGATATCCTAAAAGAACTAGCTGTCTTGAAGCAAGAACAAAGGAATGCACGACAGCTACTGAAAATTAGTGACAAAGTATTAAGAGCCTCTACTCTCAAGCCATGCATAATCGACTACGCAGTAAATTTCGGATTAAAAAATACCGAAAGTATGTGGAGAAATAGCCTAATTGAGAATGATGACTTGGCAAAGCCCGTCACGATGCTAAGTTAGCTCGTGGTAGAGATAGGGAGCCAATAATTTGATAGTGCTATTGGTTGATTGGCCATTGTGCCCATCGCCTATGTTAGGCTCACAAACGATAGCACTAGAAACGTTCCGACCGACTCATCAACAGGTTGAGGAATGTGGTAGGAGAAATCTTCCATGAAAAAGAAAGCAACTGTTTTAGTTACTTCTGCCGGTGGAATTGTGGGCCAAGGTATCATGAAGTCCTTACGCCTAGCATCTAGCTCATCTCTTGCTCCAATCAGTTATCGAATTCTCGCTGTTGATGCCAGTCCTCTGGCAGCCGGTCTCTACAGATCTGACATCGGTCACATTGTTCCAAAGGCGACTGATCCAGGATATATTGATTCAATTATTAAGTATCTAAGAGACTATGAAGTTGAAGCCCTATTCGTGGGCTCGGATGAAGAATTAATGGCTATCGCTACTGCAAAGAAGAGGATCGAAATGGAATCTCCAAGTAAGGTACTAGTCACCGAACTGGACGTGATTAGAATTGCTCGCGATAAATGGGAAACTTATAAGGTTCTAAAGGCCAATAATCTGAGCTGCGCTGAATCTTGTCTCCCAGAGGATAAGGATGAATTTGCTGAAAAGTTTGGATTCCCATTGGTGGTCAAACCACGAGAAGGATTTGGTTCAGTTAACTTCTTTGTCGTCAAGTCTAATGATGAGATCGAGTATGCTCTCACTAGGATTCAGGATTATGGTTGGAAACCGATGATTCAAGAATATCTACCCGGACTAGATGACGAATTTACATCTGGAGTAACAGTCGACAAGAATGGCACATACACGATGTCATCCATCGCAATTAGGAAGTACTTGAAAGGCGGACAAACATACAAGGCGTTCATTGACGACTATCCAATTGTCAGGTTGTCAGCTGAAAATGTAGCAGAAAAATTGGGTGTAACAGGAGCTGTGAATATACAAGCAAAATATGTTCCAAACGAAGAAGCGTTAAGCTCTTCACAGAATGCTACAGTATCTGAACCCAGAAACCCTAATGAAATCTTGCACAATGGAAGAATGAAAATTTTTGAGATTAACCCTCGCTTCTCAGCTACATGTCCACTTCGTTCATATGCCGGCATTAATGAACCTGATATTGTATTTAGAAACGTTGTCTTTGATGAGAAAGTAGATAAAATTAGCATTTGCAGGAAATTGGTCTGTATGAGGTATTGGAATGAAGTTTATGTGGATCTCGAAGCATACCAAAATTTGAAATGTGTCGGCTCGGTCAAACAAGGATTAGAGAATTCTAATGTCCCTTGTTACTTCTAACTTCAAATATTTAGCTTCTAGCTATAATTGCTTTTCTTGATTTAAAATTATTGAGGAACCATTGGATTGTACTAAAAATTTGGATTCATGCTACGATGGTAAGTTTCGTAGGGAATGCTTTTTTCCTATAGGTGATGGACGATTAGGTTAAATGAGTTAGCATATTCCTTTCCCTTTCAGATCAGGTGCTAATACTGTCTTTGTGACTATTGATAATGGATGAGACATAATCAATAGAACTTGATCTACCTGTCCTACGACTAGTCTGGATGTTTGCAGTTTGTGATGATGCTCGTGATAGTCTATATCTCTTATATTCTTCATCTACTT
>JARBAV010000137.1 GCA_029237515.1 Nitrososphaerales archaeon | reverse complement strand
CATATGATGCAGGTGTCATGATGAGCAGAATCATGCTTGATGGAAGTACGTAGTTAATAATGGCCTTGATAAACTCCATTGATTCGCCTTCTGAATCAAATTCGTCGAACTCAAATATTGTCAATTTATTTAGGATCTTTTGATTTAGACTTATCATAGATGTGAGTAACTCCAACATATCAGCTAATGAGACGATCGTTCTTGCCCAATCTTTTACTTCGTCGTTAAGTAGGCGATAGATTAATTCCTTCTCTAGCTCGGTGAAATTTTTCCCTAGGAGTTCATTTAGCGTAGCTTCGTCTCTGATCTTGATTCTTCTTTGAAGTAAGAATCCGATCTTGTCTTCAAGTGATTCTCCCTTGATCTCAGATAGCAGACCATGTTTGAATAATTTTTTAACAAGTTTTGCCCTTTCTCTGTCGTGCCTTGAAGCCATGATTAACCCGATCAACGTTGATCGTAACGATTCTAAATCTTCTTCCTTGAATCCATCTAGAATGGAAGATAATATAATGGTCTTGCTCCTAGGTGATATTTGCGAAAAATCAACATACGATATTACAGACTTTGCTGACATATCTTCAACTGTTTGCATATGAAGTGCAAGGTGAGTTTTGCCGGATCCAACATCTTGAATTATTGTGACAACACGGAGGTCTTTCTCTGAAAGAGCCATTTTGGAGCATACATCGTGCATACAGGAAAGGATTGCGTTCTTTGCTTCCTTATGTCGTTCTCCACCCAAAATCGTTGAGTCTGAAAATCGTGGAGTAGGGCTGCTGTGATATGGATTACGCGTCAAGCCGTATGGATACATCTTAAATACACCTCACGAATCCGTGTACCATTCCCCTTAACTGTATTCCTTCCTCGCCACCTGTGGAAAGCTCGTATTTGTCATAGTTGTTGGAAACTACTTCCTCAAATGAATGATAAAATTGCTCTCGAGAAATATTCATTCTTGAGCAAAGATCTTTTCGCAAGTTACAAAGTTCTATCCATCCAATTGAAGTCGAAGCGCTGGCTAATGCTTGATCTAGTTGCTCTTGGAATTTGTCATAGTTGATCTCGATTGGCTTATCTTGCTCTTGAGATATCGGAGTATTTGGAACAATGTCTCTTTGTCCAGAACTTGCAAGAATCTTTATCTCTTCTGTTATACCTCTCACTTGTTTAGTAACGGTATCCAAACTCACATTGAGTGATTCGAATCTGCTGTTCACTGAATTCTGGACGGAATTCATTAATGTGTATAAGAGCGAAAATTTTTGATCTGTGTTCAATAATTTCTGCAAATAGTGGTTTTTGTGCCAACAGTAAAATGAGTTGCCTTTCTTTTCGATAAATATTTCATGGGTTCTCACTAATTCCTGGAGTATTGAATCGAGCTCTTCTACCTCTTGAAATTCCCGCCTGAGATCTGTCTTTTTGATTCCTTCAATTCCCTTGGCTTCGATAGTGGCAACTATCTTCTCGATCGACATGACATTGAAGCTGATTTAGGAACGATATTTAAAGGAGAGAGTGATGAAATCTGACTGGTTTGATTAATATAATTATACAGTTAAGAAATGCAACTTACATGTAAAGAGGAAGCGGGGGATGATGAATGAATACTCTGATCTATGAAGAAAGAACTAGGGTAACTGACCCGGCCTTTTCTAAACTGCTCAAACTAAGAGCACATGCCTCCTGAAAACATTACTTTATTTATTACGTCTCAGCGTAGGCTCGATTAACGCTTTAAAGAAATAATGTAAGCACATACCGCCATCACCGCTCTCTTGTTCTAGCAATGGATTTAGCGTTTCCTAATCGATTTCCTGTCTCAAAAGAGGTTTGAAATAACCTGATTTCGGATCAAGGTGGTCCTTCTACTATCCTTTATTGAATATCTTTACACACTGAGGAGGACATACATTTTCGCATGCCATACAGAATATACAATCTTTTTCTCTAATCATAAATGGTTTCTTTTCAGAGGCAGGATGTCCAGGAGTATCAAGCCATTCATATACATTTACAGGACATGCTTCAATGCAAGCTCCATCTGCTACACAGATATCATAATCTACTGTAACTTCTGAACCCCAGATACCTAGTCGTCCAGGAGCATCCACTTCGCCCCAGACTTTTATACCTTGAAATGTTCCAACTACACTACGTTTTGATTTAAAATCAGGGTCAATT
>JARBAV010000136.1 GCA_029237515.1 Nitrososphaerales archaeon | reverse complement strand
TTTCAGCGGACAAAGTGTTACTGCCCAAACAATTCGTAGTACGGATAAAAGATTATTTTTGATAATAATCCTGTCTGCTGTTGTACTATGTGTTTCCAGCACCGGTTTTTTGATGCTGCAAGTATACAATTTGTCATCAGAATTGGGCCTAGGCTTTTCTGATACTTTTTCTATTGTTATGAACACTTCTCTTTATTCAGTTTGGCTTCTAAGAATCATCACATCTATTTTGATACTTATTCTTTCAGTAATATTTTATGTGTTAAGTGGTGGAAATTTGATCACCAGAAGAATCGATGATGGAAATAGCATAAAAAAAATTAAGAACATAGTCCTGTGCGCTATCCTTATCTGTGGTTCAATAAATGTTATCTCTAACGGGATAGTAAGTCATAACGCTGCCGCTGAGTTCCTTCCATGGCTGGCGATCTCTTCTGATTGGTTTCATGTTATGGCTGTTTCCATTTGGGTAGGAGGGCTATTCTACATATCATTAATACTTCTTCGTAAAATACGTATCTCCAATAGTGATCTAACATATGGAAGTGAATTAGATACAAGAGACGAGCAAATACTAGTAAGAAATTCCTTCGCGTTAGCACTAATGCTTCCTTATTTCTCAATGATTGCAATCATATGCTTGGGTGTGATTGGCATAAGTGGATTGTATATGGCATGGATTCAACTTCAATCAATAGAATCTTTATTTGATTCTTTGTATGGAAACATTCTCATTCTTAAATTATGTGTAATTGTACCTATGATTGCATTGGGCGGCTATCACCAAATCAAATTACATCTTGTCATGGTACAGATCGCCAGGTGTGGAAATAAATCACGGGAACAATTGAGTGTTTCGTCAAATGTGAATAGAGAAGCTCAATATGATCCATTTGTACGATTTTCCAAAACAATCAAAATTGAGTCTTTGATTGGGATTGCGGTCTTAACCATATCTTCATTTCTAACAATTACGTCTCCTCAGTCAATGATTCATTCTGACAATCAAATGCAAATGGAAGGTTCACAGTTAGCTAATAACAACCCCCCCGGAGATAGTAGAAATGGAGATGGTAATGAGATTACTCCCAAGTTTACTGATGCATTCACGATTGCAGCATCGATTTTGGCTTCCATTGTTTTGGTCATGAGTTTGCTTTACTATCGAAAGAGTAAGCGAGAATTAAAGAATACACTAGATCTGCTGAAGCCGAGATAATCTTCAAGTCTGCTCTGATGCATATTCTATTGGAGGCTTGCCAGATCCGCAATAGCATCTTTTACATTATTTTCGACCCTTGATTGCTAAGACAGGTAAATGGGTTTTAATTGTTTTTATTAGTTTTACGTCGATGAGAAAGAAATCAAAAATAGGAATTTAATGAGCTGATACAGGTACGATTATGAATGGAACTAACTAGTCTTATCTTGTCGAGAGGTGTACTATAAGGTTTATGAATGCGGAATGATAACAAAAATATATTGAGAGTAAAAGAGGCAATTATGAACAAATGACGAAATTTCGATATCATGACAATAAGAGGTTAATTTTATCAGTGTCTATTCTAATTCCACTAGCTATCATGATGCTGCTGTTTAGTAATCTGAGTCAAAATGTTTATTCGCATGCAAATCCAATTTCGTTTATACCCCCATCTAACTCAGTTGTCGGAGAAAATGGAACTCTCCCCGAAAAGGTAGTAATTGTATTCTCCGAGAGACCAGAACCAAAAGCCAGTTATATTCATGTAACCAACTCAGACAACGAAAGAGTAGATAAGAATGATTACAGAGTCAACTCTAATAATCCACGCGAATCTTCAATATCTATTGATACCCAGAAAATTAAACCAGGAATTTATACTGTGTCTTGGCTCGCCCTATCTAGGGATGATGGTCACATCACCAAGGGTTCTTATGTATTTACTGTTTCGAATGCATCTAACAGATCGGAGACTGGTGTAAAAAATATGACGAGTAATGACTTTGTAAATAGCACTGTTATAAATAATGTTAATATAACATATGGGATATCTCCATTCTATTCAGGAATAAATAACAATTTTACTGTGTCATTATCTAACATTGATGGAAAAGCCCCGACTAACATCAAAACGGTTTTCCTGATATTTAGTAACAAACAAGCTGGACTAGGACCAATTTCAGCAGAACTGACGAAGACTGGTGATGGTCAGTACAGCGGATCTGGTGGATATCTAAGCCAACCAGGAGAATGGGATGTGAAGATGATTGTTCAAAGGAATGATGCTTACGATTTAAATCACAGCTTTACTTTTGATATAAAAAATCCTCCTTGAAAAATGACCGATGCCTGTACAAAATTAGATTTCTTGAATGAATATCGGTATTTTCTCATCTCATGACTTATACAAAATCTAATTTGAACCAAATCTCAAACTATTTAATCTGCCTTTAGGTACTGAGTCTGTTTGCGAGCAGCTTATAACTGCTATGAGTATATACCTTCATCCAATAATTATTAATTAGTTTTAAGTATTCAAAAAAAGTTGATAGATATGAACATGATAGATTAACCGATGAATATCTAAGCTGCTCGTTCAGTTGATCTTGATTATCATGGACAGACTTAACAAACGAGGAAAATGATGATACTAGATAATCGTTCCATCTGTTAGATGACAAACTAATCGCATTATCATCATTTTCATGCTTTTCAAGTCCAACTTTGTTCCTTTGAATCATACTAGATTCTACTGTATTAATTAGAACTTGTCCTCTTACCCGTTCCTTTTTTGGCTTTAATTGATTAACAATATTTTTTGATACTTCTTTACAGTAAAGATGATATCTCTCATCTGAAATCATGTTACAAGATGAACATACAAATCTAACAACCTGATTGCACACCTTGCAATAAGAAAAAGGCACTAGATCAGATCCGCATCTCACGCACGAGGTATAACTCATTCTTTATTAATATTAAACATAACGACGATGTGTCCTTTATACCTTGACTATTGATTTCATTCTTTAGATTGATATAATACATGAAAAATGTACTCGTTTGCGTCCTTATTTAG
>JARBAV010000135.1 GCA_029237515.1 Nitrososphaerales archaeon | reverse complement strand
CGTCATTAAATTAGTGATATTATATCTACAATCGTCGATCTATATATAGATCTAGCTATTTCCCTATATTCCGTTTGCAACCAATACAGAGTAGCAGCCAAGTCCACAATGTTCGCATATTGGCTTTAATCCATTTTTAATATCGGAGCTTCCAATACAACATGGGTGCCAAACCCGTCCCATGTAATCCAAAGATAGGATTGCCCACGAAGGACACTGCACAGGTGTGGAGCCTGTGCCTCTCATCAACTCTAACTGTTTTTGGCTATTGATTACGAATTGTAGAAATTTTCCCTTCAGTTCAATAAGTTTTTGTCTACTATACTATTACGTAATGAACCTAATGGTAATCATAATGGATCTTCCAATGCAATGAGGTTAGAAAGGTGAACTTACTTGGATTCATTTTTTATAGTTCACACTCCTGGCAACATTAGTGCTCGTGTATTCCCTGGTACTGTTCCTGCTGTCGAAGGTTCAATTCATGTTGCTTCTGCTCTTTAATCATCCGTGTGCCCGAATTTCGAATACCTAAATTTGTACTCCGACCAGTTTTTTCTATTTTTTGTGTGCTATTTCGTTATGATTCTCCAAGTCTTGATCTGTCACGAATTTGACGCCACATGATTTACAGTTGTGTTCAGCACTCTTCTGTTTCTTGCCAAAGAAAGTCGCAAAATTGATTTTCAATTGTCCTCACTTTGTGTATATTTATGATGGCATTTAAGGTACTAATTGCTAACGAGTATAAAAAATGTGATAACTCAGTATTAGTAATGAATTGTAGTAGCTGTTCAACCCATTGGATGCCATACTTTAATCTAAGCTGTCAAATCCATTGAAAAATATGTATTGAAAGCCTTTGCACAAAACCTGAAGCCGATGAGGTTTTAACCATCTCCTACGAAGCCGTTATGCTTTGGGAATATAGAAATTATCGGAAATCAGCATATATTTCATGGGTTTCTTGATGATGTGGTGCACGAGAAAGTTTGTACGTACTTACTCAGCTCCGTAGAGAACTATTTGTCAGAGCAATCCATGAAGAACTTTACCATTCGTATCTCAGGATGAGTTGTTTATGGATGTACGAATTGGTTGTCTGCATTACTTGAGAGCGATTGCAATACTGCTCTAACGCTATGCGTATTTTGAAATAAGTGTAATTCCCTTTCAAGATTGTCAAGTCGCTCCATTGACTCTTTGCTTATCTGGAGATCGTGGAAGAATGAGTCTTTACGAATTCTTGAGAATAGTGATTTCACCTGCTCCTTATTTGCACCATGCTTTATGTCGTAATTTATATTCTTAACAATATTTGACAACTTGCCATACTTCTTGTTCATTCGTTTTTGCCAATTGGTCGCGTCTACTGGAAGTCCAATTAGATACCTCATTATCAACTTTTCCATATGCTCTTCATGCCATTTTATTAAAGGGAAACTATTTTGGGTCAAAAATTTCGTCTGTATACGTACATGTGACAAGCATATATAACCTTATAAAATTCTTGGTTCTTGCATTGCTATACCCTCAGAAGAATAGAAAAGCAGATCCGAACGCAATTCAAAAATATTATGATGCATATGCAATTACTTTTTTCCTAACTGGATAAGGGATTTTTTGCACAAGATGAGCATAAGATTGGTGCATCATAAGCTTTATGTTGATTTTCAGTCTTGATGTTAAAACGACTTTTCATAATATCCGTATTATACTATATTCCATAATTATGTAATAATTATCTATTCCTATTTACCAAATTACTGTATAATTTGTATTATATGACTAGTAGATGTCAAAAATTGACCATCAAGTTGATCGTGTATATTTTTCAGTTTGGCAGCCTCCTTCCCTCTATTCAAGCATATGCTTTGATGGTTGTCTCATTCATATATTTGCAAGGTATTTTTGAACATCAAAAAAAGTATTGAGATTTATATTATCAACAATAGCTAATGGAGTATACGAATCAATTGTTAGGATATGTTTATAGATCCGCTTTTTCCCTCAGGACTTATTTGCACTAATTAAGTTGGGGAAGCTTTGTATGAAGTTCTTTGCTTCTATTTCTTAGAGTTACTTCTGTTACTCCGGAGGCAGCCGCAAAGTCTAACTGAGTTCTATGCTCATCGTTCTGTAAGCACGACAAGTAAAGAACGGCTCCTGCTATTCCCATCGGATCTTTTCCTGCTGCGATCCCTGTTGCTACCACATTGTGCATATAGCTTATAGCATGTCTTTTTGCTTTCTCGCTTACCTCCATTTTATTTGCAATCTTTGCAATACACTTTACTGGATCTATCATTGGGACCTTCAAATCTAAGTTAAAGACTATCAGTCTATACACCCTTGAAAGTTCTTTATGTGAAATATTACTAAGAGATGCTATCTCAGTCAATGTTCTAGGAACTCCGGCCTCTCTAGAGGCAACATAAATAGATGCAGATAATGTAGCAGCTATTGTTCTTCCTTTAACCATTCCTAGTCGCTGCGCCTTTCTATAGACATAGGCTGCCTTTTCTATTACATTATCAGGTAGTCCCAACTTTCCTCTTAGCATTTCAAGTCTCTGAAACGCCCTTGCAAGGTTCCTGTCTGTTGGTGAACTTACTTGAATTCTATGATCCCAAGTCCTTAGTCTTTGCATCATTGATCGCATTGAATCGTCAAGTTCTTTTCCACTTGCATCTTTATTTGGTATGCCAATCACCGTGGAAAGGCCTTTATCGTGGCGTGTTAGAGTCATAGGCATTCCTACTCTACTTCTATCCATCATTTGTTTATGATCAAAAGCACGCCACTCTGCAGTACTCATTTGAAATGCCTTGTCATTAGAACTAACCATGCCGCAATTGGTACAGATTATTTCACCAGACTCCGCATCGGTGACTAAATCAGAAGCTTGACTACATGTTTTACACACTAATTTGGTTGCTAACATAACATATATATGCACGTCCCTTGCATTAAAGGATTTAAAATGCCGCTAGAATTGTAATTCCTTCACAAGTTAGTCTATGATTACTGAATGTAGACATCGAATAATCAATATCCTGTCTATATTTGATGATTAAGGCAAAATTAATAGAAATCTTCTGTCATCATATCAGCCCAAAAACTGAT
>JARBAV010000134.1 GCA_029237515.1 Nitrososphaerales archaeon | reverse complement strand
TCTCAAATGTTTTTCTACCCATTATAACTGCGTCAACTGACTGATAAAACTCTTGATATCCATAGTCACTATCGGTGAACAACCAATCAATACTTCCATCTTCTCTGGCAATAAAACCATCTAAACTCGAAGCAATGAACATCTTTATTCGCCTCATAACACCAATTAGCCTATCTATTCAAATAAAAATAATGCTAACTTGGTAGAAAAAGGAATATACTTCTCTGGAAAGAATCATCTGAGAAAACATTTCTATTCTAATTAATTATCCAAAGTCATACCTTGTGATTCAATCAATATCAATTATTGGTTTCTGTATGTACTACTACTCTTGTTGCTCCTGTACGATTAATTATCATATTTTGAACTTTAGTAGCTATTTTGTGTGCAACCTCTAATGTAAGGGAAGTTGTCACAGTTCCTCCTTGTGAAGTAAGACAGATTGTCAAGGTTATATGTTGTCCCCCAGATATATCATCAAATACTCGAATATCCTTGAAATCGACTACCTCATCAATATATTGCATTACTTCTTTTATTTTCAAGAGGAGCTCTGGGTCTGCGTTTTTCTCACTTCCTGCCATTCTTAGATCCTCTACCGAAGATTCAATCTCAATATGGGTAGTTATGTCTTTTATCTGCGGAACTTCTCTTTTTAACTTCTCTTCAAATGAGTCTACGATGGAATGAGCGGTACTAAGATCAAGACTCGGCCCCATCTGTACATCCAGTTCCAGGTGCAGAGGATGTTCATTAATAGAGGATTGAGACTTTTTTTCCTCTACATTTAATGAAGCATCATAGTACTGTTTTTTAGGCGAGTTTAGTGAGAAACCAGCAAAAGCTGAAAGTGGGAAGTATATTCTTGAGACGTATAACGAGTGAACATTTCTTATGCCCTCTGTTTCGGCAGCAATTAATCTAATTTTGTCAAAAATAGTTTCACTCACGGATTCTGTTGCATCCACATGTACCAAAACCTTGGAATTAGGCAAAATATGTTCTATTCTTTGTTCTACAGAAGTTGCCACTCTGTGGGCTCTGTCATGAGTAAAAGTTCTGGGAACTTCAATATGCATCTCAACTAAGGTTTCGGACCCAATATTTCTAATTCGTATGTCGTGGGGTCTGGTTACGCCTTCTAAATTTGATACTGCCCCAATAACCTCCTGGTAAATACCCTTAGGTGCTTTGTCCAGTAACACACTTAACGTTCTTCTTGCTAGCCCAAGTGACGCATATGAGATTACGGCTGCTACCCCCAGAGCGGCATACGCATCAGCATCAGGAATATCAAAGAGTAGTACTATGAGTAACCCAACAACGACTATAGCAGAAGAGAACATGTCTGCTCTAAAATGGAGTCCATCAGCTTCAAGTGCTTGACTATCAAATTTCCTCGCTGCCCTATACAAAGCCCTTGATCTTCCATAATCAATCCCTATCGACAAAAGCATAATCAAGATGGAAAATATACTGATCTCTGGTCTAACACTCTCAAAAAATATTCTATTTACCGCCTCATATGTTACCCAACTTGCGACTACGAGCAAAAGAATTATTTGAGCTAAGGATGATAAACTTTCAAATTTACCATATCCATATGTATATGATAAATCGGAGGGCCTTAATACCATACGAATAGCATAAAGTGTCACTAGACCTGCGATGAGATCCAGACCTGAATTCATGCCTTCAGATAAAATACCAAGACTATTTGTTAAAACACCAACAGAAAATTTTAGTATCATTAATCCAGAAGAAGCAATTATTGAAATTATAACTACCTTAATCTTTTCTTGATGAATAGCCTTGGTTTTTTCTTTCACTTCTCTTTCATTCTCTGCTTTCCTTGGATTGGCCATTCCATCTAGAGTAGGTTTATGCAGGCATTCATATTTATGACGGTAACGGTCAGCCTTGCTGTTTACCACTGACACAAACGATAATTTAATTTGAGATATATACTTATGTAATAGATGTAGCTAACTTCGTTAATCTCCTTTACAAAAAATGTACTAACCTAAATAAAGAAGGAGCGAAATTGAGTACATGATAACCAATACTTTGTAGTGCGAAAAAGAAAGTTAGTTATGCTATGATATAATGATCAGTATTCTGCCCTTTTACAGTTCAGACAGCCTGTCTCATGTTAGTTCTAAAAAATAATTAAACTTGTTAATTCCAAGTGTGGTCGATATCGATATCCACCAAAAACTAACAAATTCATAAGATATACGTTCTATAATGATAAAATATAACACATCTATAGTACATTACTTTTAGCACGCAGCATATGAATCAAAACTATTGTCTCGCTTACAAGCCTAAAAAACATGGGATCTATGACTTATCATGCAGTCGCCGAATTTGCTAGAATTGTTTTTCCTGCGTATTTAGGTAATACTAATATGGATATATTAATAGGATTAGAACCTATGAAATAATTTCTGTGTTATTAGAATTATCTGCCATCGAGTTTAGATGTTCAGAAGGGTTTACCAGTTGTTACACTGCAAACGCAAAACTTACATCCTAGATAGCTCTTATTATTCTATGCCAGTAATAACAATCTCCACTTATAGTGGGAGAACCCAAAGAGAAAAGGACAGATTGGCAGAAGCAATTACTGAAGATGTAGTAAAGATATTTGATGTAGCCAAGAAGGATGTTATTATAGTGTTTCAGGAGGAGCCGCATGGGAACTGGTATGCTGAAGGCATTAGACTCTAGTCAGGTACAAGAAGCAATTGTTTCGCTGGATCAAATCTCCACGTGAAATTATTTCATATCTCCCTCCTCTCAATCAACTTGATTGAAGATACTATGGGTCATATTGACTAGAGTTATGACCACTCAATTGCTCTTATCATAATATTCAAATTCTATGTTAGAAAAGGTTAAGGATTTGATTGTACTTTCTGAGTCGAGCTAAATCACTCATGGTAGGTCAGGGGCTGTATCTATCGGCTTCACACCTGACCTACTAATACTTCCGACCTTGCCATATTCTTACGATATCCAACATCCAATGACAAACAATTAGAGTATAATACATAATTATTGTATCCGTGGACATAATACAGGTTAGTCAGGATAAATTAATAAGATCTTATAGGTACATTTACGATGATTTTATAGACAGATGGAGAAAAACAAGAACGATCTGAATAATGAATCATCAAAACTACGTGGCAGAACGGCTATCAGCATACAACATCAGAACATATCAGCGGCACAAGAAGAAAAGAGATTGAATAACAAGATTTCTGAAATGTATGGCGTAGATTCTGATGAAGCGATCGACATCCACGTCAACTATCATTTGGATCGAATTTCAGCTTTTCTTTTGAGAAGAGCTAGGAAAAATGGTATGCTTGAATCGATGTTTTTTAAGAGGCTGAAGAGCTTGAACGCTATCGGATATGCATATAATGTAGCTCAAGGCGAACTGCTCGAAATGGCCGCAGTCGATATCCTGTATAAACAATTATGCAATCTGCACAATAATGACGAGCCTACCGACGACAGATATGTTAGCTTTTATGGGTGAAATTCATGTTTGTATTACCTGCTAAGGAGAAGTGATCAAGCTTGATTCGTATCGTCAACCCATTTTTATGATCTATTATTGAGGCCAAGGTTTATCAATTTCTTACTAGTAGGAGGTGCTACAGTTTCCACTATGATAAGATAGCATATCTGCTAGCGATGATGATGCAAGTCTCACATAAGATTGTACTAACGATATGCTTATGATGTGACAGCAGTCGTCAGTGGTGCAGGCTGCAGCTCTTCTTTATCCAAGATGCCTTTCCGTCTAAGTTTTGCTTTATATTTTATGTTTCTTGGTCGAGTTCTCAAGCGATAGCTACAACAAGGGCACCACAATCCTTCCCATTTAATGAATATTTCGCAGACTTGGCACCTCTTCTGGCCAGCCGCGTATCTACCTGTACCAACTTGCTTCTGAGCCTTATGTCTAATGCAAATCCCTTTACAAGTCATCTTAAATTATCTTCCCTTACTGTACATTATGTACACAATACATGCTTATAAAATATTTTGAAAAATTGGCATAGATCTAGAATTTAATTTAATACTAGCTAAGAGAATATCGTACATCGATGGAACAAGTTTGTAATTTCCAAGAATGCTCTGAATAAATATCAAATAGGTAATAGCTTCATCATTGTTTCAACAATAGAAAAATGTTGCGTAGATGGAGTTTGAGTAACATAATAGACGGTGTACCTTACATCAAATAGGAGACACAGTACCAAATAGCATCATGATAATGAGGAAATTCTACAAAAACTGCCCGAATTTGATCTTCAAGCTGGACCGATCCAATAAAGTGTAAGTTGATATCCAGGATACGGAAAGGTGCTAAAACAGCAAAGAACCTTAACTACATATTTAGCTGCTAATCTGCTGCCCCGCCACAAGCACAGTATCCAAACTCATCTATTCGTGAATTACACATGTCACAATATCCAAATAAATCATAATCCACTTCCCATGATTCCTTGCCAAATCTTTCTAAGTGTACGTTGATTTCGATAGGAATTGGGGATGAAGCACTATCCTTCACTACGACACTTTACCTCATTATGAGAAGAGGCGCTTATTCTATATAAAATTACCTTAGATAAATTCATCTTTTGATAAGAGAATATAGTATATCCACAATTTCTTTAAGCCATGAATAGTAGTCTTACAACAATGAAGCCCGATAAACATGATATTTAGTGCTAAGCTTTACCATTAATCAGCGTACCAAATTCAAGCAATATTAATCGCAATAAAAACATCTATTTCATGAGCTAACAAACATGTAAAAGATAAATGTAGTCGCATATATACTACGATAAGAAATGTCCGTTACCGAGAGATTACGCGATTTTCTTACACAAGGCAAAGACTGGGAGCGAAAGCCAACAAATATTCCTGGTGTATTCCTATTGCGACTTCCAGGGTTAAGGAGTAATAACCCTTCTTTGGCCATTGAAATTAATCCCGTTGATAGTATTGGATCACCAACAAAAAAAAGGGGTGTGGTAGTAAGATCTACGCCTGAACTCGAAGATATAAAACGAATAATATCAGACCAGAAGGTATCAGAACTTACAAAGAATATAGATGAGATTAACCCACAACGAAAACAACCAGCTACGGCGACAAGTAAACCTGAAGTCTTCGAGATCTAGATTCGATTTGCCTCCTATTCAGCTGAGACGGCTAATCCAATATTGATGACATCCTCGATTTAATTACCACTGAATTACTGATACTCCCGACATCTGCAGGTGAATTAGCATATGCAATATCAATAAAAGTAGATACCATTAAATTTCAAAAAAAGTTCAATGATATGGAGCTTGCTAACACTATAGCTCCATTTTTTTGTTCATTATTGGATTGAAGATGGGAAGAATGTCTCTACTTCCTAGATAATTATTACTTAGATCTTATCTACTTTGAGAGTATTGGATAATATGACGATGCAAATAAGGGATACAACCACAGCAAGACATGAGACTGTCTTGGTGATGCAAGGAGGAGGCGCCCTAGGCGCGTATGAATGCGGTGTTTATAAAACTCTGGAAAAGCATGGTATAGAATTTGATATTGTTGCAGGCACTTCGATAGGGGCAGTAAATGCGGCCGTAATTGCGGGTAGTAGAGACAAATTTTCTGCGAAAACACTTGAGAAGTTTTGGTTCTTGATGGCAGAACGCATTACCCCTTCTTTTCTTGATAATAATGTTAGAGCCATTTTTTCCTCAATGTTTGCATCCTTATATGGTAACAAGAATGCATTTGAGCCTGTTTGGGGCTATCCTGCTTCATTATTCAATTACTATTCGATTTTCTCCAATTATACAAGAATACCACCTCATCTATATGATGTCAAACCTTTGGAGGATACTTTAGCCAAATTCGTTGATTTCGAAAGAATAAACAAGCAATATAGAAGTGGCATTAATACTAAATCTGGTTCTAGTAATGAGACCAAAAGAGTATCTCCGAGACTAATAATGACATGCACAGATATTCAAAGGAGTGAATCAGTCACCTTTGATAGTGATCATATGGAACTGGATGCTGGCCATGTCATTGCTTGCACTGGTTTTCCATTTTATGGTTTGGCTTGGGCAAAAATAAATGGTATGTATCTATGGGATGGAAGTCTGTTAAGCAATACTCCACTAAGAGAGGTAATCGATGCATCACCAAAAAATGATAAACGTGTCTATATAGTCAATTTATTTCCAAAAATTCAAAGAGAACTTCCGACTAATATATTTGATATATGGCATAGGGCAAGGGATATCATACATACAGATAAAACCGATCATAATATCCATATGTCAAAAATAGTATCGAGATATTTAACAGTCATGCGACAGATGCATGACCTCCTAAATAATGTTCAAATGGATGAAAATATGAAAAGTACTCTTCTTCAAATAGAGAAGGAATATCATAAACTAGCGACTGATCGCGGAGCAATAATTGAAGAGATAACAAAGGTGGAAAGAAAAGAGGATGTGCGCTATATCTTCGAAGATGCTGATTTTTCACTTGCTACAATAAAGAAGTTGATAAAGCAGGGCGAAGATGATGCTGAAAATGCTTTACTGGAGAAAAGTAAACAGCAATAAGACAGGTATCAAATATCTACTACAAGTAAAATTATGCCATAGATAATAAATTGTAATTATCAGCAATTCAGTGTCTATTGAATTTCTAGTAATAGATCGGTACATTTCTATCAATTCAAGGAAAGGTGAAACCGAAGAGCATTTTTCACTGAAATCAAGTGCAAAGTTTGAGTTGCATTTCTATCTATTACATTATTGTCGCTCTCGCCAGGTCCTCTTCCCTTTGACATTTATTAAATGACCAATAGATCTCATGAATTCAAATTATATATTATTGCATCGGATCAGCACAAATATTACAATTCATACCTATTTATCTATGATATTCTAGATTATTCTAATGTATTCGAACCAAGGCTGAAATTTATTAGTCATAATCACGTATTAGTATGTATAGAAATGCAAGCAAAAGTTGTTCACGATATAATTTCAACTATCAACCCTGCAACAGGAGAGGTAATTCGTTCCTACGAGACTACTGACTTGGAACAAATATCACGTATTGTCAGTAATGCAAGGACTGCGTTTGCAAAGTGGAAAAAGAAAGACGTAGTGCAACGTTGTGATTACATTAGAAGTTTGATGAAGGTATTAGATAAGAACAAAGAACAGTATTCCAAGACTATCACACAAGAAATGGGAAAACCCATAGCTCAATCATATGCAGAAATCGAAAAGTGCATATGGTTATGTGAGTATTATTCTGAGAACGCTGAATCGTTCCTTCAAGACCAAATAATACCAACCGAATTTCGCAAGAGCTTTGTTTCATTTGAGCCTCTCGGAATAGTGGTAGGTATTATGCCATGGAACTTTCCATTTTGGCAGGCTATGCGATTTATAGTACCAACTTTAATTGCAGGAAATGTAGCAATTCTAAAACATTCTAGCGTATGTATAGGTTCTTCCCTAAATATCAGAGATTCACTAACTGCTGCAGGACTTCCTGAAAACGTCTTTCAGATAGTCATCGGTGATTACAGAGCAGGCGAAGCTCTTGTTCAGTCCAAGATCGATGCAGTTTCAGTGACGGGAAGTGTTAGTACCGGAAAAAGAGTCGCAGGGCTTGCTGCAGGAGATTTAAAAAAATTCGTATTAGAATTAGGAGGAAGCGACCCCTTTATTGTCTTAGAAGATGCTGATCTAAATCATACTGTTCCACAGGCGGTTCATTCTAGATTGTTAAATACTGGTCAAAGTTGTATTGCGGCTAAAAGGTTTATTGTATTGAAGGAAATAGCAGATAAATTCACAAAATTATTTGTACAGAATGTTAAAGAGGAAATAGTAGGAGACCCCATGGATAAGAGAACTACCATAGGACCATTGGTTAGAGATAGTCAAAGGCAAGCACTAATCAAACAAGTCGACGACTCGAAGCTAAAACATGCAGAAATCTTGTTAGGTGGTAACATAATCGATGGTAGTGGTTATTATTATGAACCAACTGTAATATCTAACGTAAATCATGAAATGGATATCTTGAGAGAAGAAGTATTCGGTCCGGCTGCGCCTATCGTTATAGTGGAAAATGAAGCTG
>JARBAV010000133.1 GCA_029237515.1 Nitrososphaerales archaeon | reverse complement strand
TTGGTACTCACTTGGTGCTTCCTCCATGGCTTGAATCTGTTCGTGGCGACCTTGAGAAATTTTTACCCCCAATTGTCCACCCAGAAAAGGGAATAAAGACTAGCAGTAGCGGGAGTATTAACGGAGTTACTCATTCATAACGGAATCATTGGATAGGATAGATGAAAGAAAAAGACCAACTAGGATTTATTCATCGATTTATTCCATCGGTGCATCACACACAAGGTAGATCGATGACTCTACTATTATTGCATGGAACTGGAGGGGATGAGAATGATCTAATCCCGATAGCCCGGATGATTGATACTGCAGGAGCCTCGATTCTAAGTCCTCGTGGCAAGATACTCGAGAATGGTATGCCAAGATTTTTCCGTAGATTATCAGAAGGAGTCTTTGATATAGAAGATTTGAAATTTCGTACTTACGAACTAGCGGATTTCTTGCAGAATGCATCAAAGGTCTACAAGTTTGATCCAGAACAGACTATCGCAGTAGGGTATTCAAACGGTGCTAACATTGCTGCGAGTATGTTATTGCTTAGACCCGAGGCACTTGCCGGGGCTGTTCTGTTTAGAGCTATGGTTCCATTTGAACCCCAATCAGTTCCCAACCTATCAGGTAAGCAAATATTCATGTCTGCTGGTCTACACGATCCCATCATACCAAGCCGCGGAACAAAAGATCTACTTAATTTACTAAGGAAAACCGGATCAAATGTTTCATTGAAATGGCAAAATAGCGGACATCAACTAACCCAAAGTGATGTAAGTGAGGCCAGAGAATGGCTATCAGCATCTTTCACTGCATGAAATCCTATATTGAGAATTCGATGTATGGATTCAATTTTTTGCCCTTTGATATGATGGCTAATCTGTCCTATTAGCTTTCAAATCGTCCAACTAATCTGAAGAGACATAGTATTCTCTTCGTAGGAACGGTACCAACTCTTAATCAACTGTGCAATCTACCAATTAACGGTTAGTATCATGCAACCAGTATACCTGATTTACCTTCAAGTTGAGGCAACAGAACGAGAATGCATTGCTATATCATCTTCGTCAGGAGATTCCAATAACGTTCTGTTACCGACTAGAGTATAACCGATCGTTGAAGTTGGAATGCGAGTAAATTAGACTTGAGATCTTTGGAATAGCTTCAATAAATTCGTAGTTTATGCAGAGCTTAATCGTTATTTCGGATTCCAATGCTGCATTTTGAAGTTTTATCAAGACGCTTCACTTCATTTACACCTAGTGTAGCCAACTGGAATCTAGAATGGAAGTTGCCAAATTGGATCCCATCTAGATTCGTCCTCCTCAAGTGGCAATTTATCATTTGAAACAGCTCGCATCATGTTCCTCTCTTCGCGACTATTTCTCGCCTTTTGTCGGCCTATGATAGGAACGAAAGGATGGAATTTGTCAAGCTCATAATCGTAGATCAAATAATAGGGCTGGTGTTTGCTTCCTTTTTTTCCAAATTCGAAAACAGCAGACTTTAATAGGATCATATCTCCTTCTTGCTCCAAAGTCTCACTCACTACAGTTACGCATGCTACACCGTCTTCTATTGACCTCACATCAATCACTAACCAGAGGAGGTCATAATACTCGTCAATACTAACGTCATATGACAGCTTTAAGTCAGTTTTTTTACTTGCTTCCAAGAAATTTTCAATGGATAGTTTGAGCTCATCGAAGCTAATATTAACAGCAGTTTTCTTGATACATATACCAGATCTTCCGGTATATATCAAATTGAGCCTCGTTTCTAGGCTGATATATGCTGAAGATAATACAAATATTGCGTCTGAATCAGAATTAGCTTTTGGACTATCACCACCAATACTATCTATGAATCTTTTGAAAAATGTCATTTATTGTCATCCTCATACTAATCATATTAAATATGCATTAATATACTAATGATTGAAGTCAGTTACAGCCCATTGATTCTTAGTTGAATTCTTAAACCATATCTTGTGGGTTAGACCATCGGTTGAATTAGCTGGTGATATTTCCATTTTATGCTTAGAAAGATATCATTTCATTTTTAGAAATTTAGGAGTATTTGAGCATCAAAATCATATTCTAGTGCGTTTTTAGTTACAAATCAATGTATCCTAGCATAGATCTAGCCCTCACACTACACAAAGAATAGAATCCATATCACACAGAATATAGTAGATGAAGTACAATCAGCAAATTAAAAATGTTAGTGTCAGTAGCTAATGCAGTATTTCAAAATAAGATCCATTTCTTGATATCCATACGCTCCTCTAATATAGTATCTAATTTGATTTCGTTTCTCACTGCAGTAAAATCGTACCGATACAATACCCTTTGGAATTCATTCACGATTGGAGCGAGCAAAAAAAGATAGTAAGAGAGGTTGAGGGAACCTTCCTAACTTACATCGTATAATTAGTTGTTGTCAACGCTGTTATGATTGCTCTGTATTATTATATTGAGGTGCGCTTGTGGGCCTTTTTTCAAGTACGGCATCCAAATCTATCACACTTCCATTCCTGAACACACTTAGAACCACATTATCGCCAGGAGATTTATTCCCTTCTAAATATGATACTAACTGTTCAAACTCTCTTATCTTGTCTCCATCAACTGCTACAATTACATCTCCTCCGTGCTTTTTACCATATTGATCGATTGTAGTTCCATTCAACCCGGCCTTGTCTGCAGGCCCCGCCTGTACTATCGTATTTACAGATACTCCCTTCAGGTTCTGGGTTATATTTGCAATACTAGCAGCCAAATCCGAAGTAAGGGTGGTTCCAGTAAATCCTAGATATGGATGAGTATAGTTTCCTTCAGCGATCAGAGCTGGAGCTATTTTTTGTACTAGGTTGGATGGTATCGCGAAATTCACCCCTCCCGGAAAGCCCCCAAAAGTAACTCCTACTACCCTTCCCTGTGTGTCCAAGAGCGGTCCGCCTGAGTTGCCTGGGTTCACAGCAGCATCAGTTTGTATAACATCAGGAATCGAGAAGCCAATACCAGGGGCCGGGACTAATCGGCCTACTTGACTCACAATGCCTGTTGTCATGGTTCCTGCAAGTCCATAAGGATTTCCGATAGCGATCACTGGGTCACCAACTTGTAAAGCTGACGAGTTGGCAAGTTGGAGCGCATCCAGGTGTTGTTCTTGTTCCGAGGTATTATTCTCTGTTTGTATAATTTTAAGAACTGCCAAGTCTACATACGGATCTGCTGCTGTGACGTTGGCCCTAGATCTATCTCCGTTAGTAAATGTCACATCTACCACTTTGGCACCCGCAACTACATGATTATTAGTAATAATGTGTCCTTCTTGATCGAACACAAAACCGGATCCCAATCCTGTTCTATTCTCCTGTGAAGGGTCTACAGCGATGCCTGTTTGAGGGACCGTTCTACTTATTTGTACTACGGATCCTTGAGTCTGTTTGAATACGTCATTATAGAAACTGCTGTTAGGTCTCGAGATTGAGGTCATCGGTGAAGAAGCGTTTGTCTGTCCAAAATCCGAATCATTATTATTAATTATCCCTTGTTGAGGTTGATGTAGTTGGGCATGGGCGATAGAATCAATCACTTCTGGAGATAGATGAAGTGATAAAAAGGCTAACGACAGTGAAGTTACAAACAAGAAAATAGTTGACTTTTGCCTGGTAAATTCCCTACCGATTTCATCAAAAGTCATTTTGCCAGTTTCTCTATTACTTTCATTTTTATCGTAATTTCGCATTTTTTTATCTCCTCATTGAATAAAGGATATGACTATTGTGTGTTTTGGCATTTCATGTATGAACCCCTTGCATACGTCTCATTCTAAAGAAGTTTTTACAAGAGTTTGAGTATTCCAACAATCAATGAGTGAGAACCAAATTCCGTAAAAGACGTTCCGCCACCTTCTAAGGTAGCTGATGTATTATGTCTATGGGACTATGCCACTTCAAGCGCGGAAGACAAACGGATGTGCAATATCTCAAACCTGTATTATAACCCCTAAACGTCCATATTAACGCTTAACCATCGATTCGGAGTGTATGAATTTGCGCTCTAATAATATTCCGACTTTCATTTCTTACATTCATCCGTATTTTGTCTCTACAAATCACCCAAAAAGGGGAATTAATATATATTGCGAGAGACATAAAGATGACTGGCTAACACGGTCTAGCAATAGAGATGGGAGAAAAATGGATCTAGACAAAAATAAGGAACTTCCTAGCGGCTCAGATGAGAGAGTTAATGACATCAGGACTAATTTATTTCCAGGAGCAAGAAAACAAGGAAGACAAAAAAGAGAATTAAGCGAGACTGAGAAGGCTTTATCAGGGGGAGCCAAAGTAAGGTTAGGGACAGTGCCTGATTCATTTGAATTGTTTTCTCTATTGTCTGACAGAGGATCAGTTAATCTCTTAAAGGCAGCATATACAGGTCTTAAAACTAATTCTGCGAATTTTGTTGGAAACTTGAGTAAGAGACAGTTTTATACCAGATTAAGGCGTCTTTGTGACCTTGGTTTGATAGAAAAGAGGGACGTGGGAGGAACAGGAAGAAGTAAGTCAATGTATAGAACGACTTCATTAGGCTCTATAATTTATAATGGGCATATTGAAACAATGGAGCAAGCCCTCTCTAATTATTGGGAGCTGAAAGCAATAGACATCTTAAAAACGAACCCAAATTTTCCACCTGTTCAGAAGGATGCAATAATCAATCAATTGGTGCAATCCAATGATAGTCTTAACAGAATGTTGAATTCGACATATTTGTCGAGCTTTTCTGTTATAAAGGACTTTAATCGCCTCATCATTGAGGTGATGCGTGTTCTCGATAATGCACAAAAGAATGTTTATTTCGCATCTCGATATCATGATTCCCACGTGTCTAGCAAGTTATTTGAGACATTTTCGAAAGGTATTGCAATGCATATCATCGATGGTACCCCTGAACAAATCAGTTTAGAAAAAAGGATTAACGCAATAGTTAGAAAGTCACCCAATCGAGATACATTTAAAATGATCGATAAAATGATTCATTCTCCGTCAGGCAAATTTGAGCTTCTTAGACTCGCAGACCTTCCTGTGAGTTTTATAGTAGTTGATGAGCTTCAAGTAGTCTATGAGACTGTTAATCATTCGAATCCGCAGCAATTCACAACTGCATTAGCATGTTACGATGATGCGTACTTAGCTCAACAATTTATCAAATACTTCAAGATATTATCAGAGAAAGCTGAAATACCTCAGATAATTCAAACAGCCGAATCACATGCATTCAACTCAAATAGGACTAAATCATCCGCATCAACGCGTTCGGGCAATAATAATGGCGAAATGTACTAAACTGCCATGCCTACCGTAGACGACTTGAAGCCAGAAGTGTACTAATTCAACATTTCTGAAGAAGCCATCTGAATATGTATTTTTTACTCAATATCGTTCTATTTTCTAGAAGTTTCTATTTTTTGCTGATTTCTGAATCGAATTCACACCAAATCAATTCATCAATACGTGTATTTTCGCTGAGCATAGTTTTTTA
>JARBAV010000132.1 GCA_029237515.1 Nitrososphaerales archaeon | reverse complement strand
TGTTACTTTGAGAGTCCTTTTTGATGAATTTAACAGAAAGGGAATGGGGAAATCTCTCGTGGATAATGCCCTCGAGGAGCTAAGGCTAAACCATCCTGATCTCAATATCGATGTTGAATATATGGATACCCCTTATTCTCAAACAAAGGGGCAAATAGAGAACTCTATAACTAACGGAAGCCAATTAGATATAGTAAGTGTCGATCAGATTTGGCTAGGAGAACTTGCAGATAAGGGGCTATTGACGGATCTTACAGAGAAGGCTGAGAATTGGGGAAGGCTCCCAGATTTTTACCAGTCTAACATAGATGGCATGATTTATAATAATACAATATACGGTATTTGGGCGTGGACCGATGTGAGAGGAATATGGTATTGGAAGGACTTACTTGAGGAATCTGGGGTAGAGCCAGTATCATTAACTACATGGGATGGGTATATTCAAGCCGCAAAGAAACTTAATTCTACTCTTGGACTTAGAGGTATTGAAGGAGTTCACCTCACAGGCGCTAACCATTCTACTGATATGTGGTATCCGTATCTGTGGATACTCGGTGGAGAAATACTCCAACAAAAGGATGGATATCCGACAGGAGGCAGTTATTGGTTTCCAGCTTTCAATAGTACTGAAGGGATTAAGGCCCTTTCATTTATCCAAGATCAAGTGAAAGCTGGAATAAAGCCTCAGACGACTCACAGTTGGGGAAAGGAATTCTCAGATAGAAATTTTTCTGTAATGATTGAAGGATCTTGGTTACCCTCGAATCTAGATGCGACGGATTTCTCTAAAGTAGGTTTTATCCCGAAGTTTCCCACGCCAGACAATGATACACTCACAGCAACTCTAATGGGTGGTTGGGAATTTGCAATCCCGCAGACGTCCTCCAATAAAAATCTGGCATGGGAACTGATTTCATTGATGCTAGAGCCTTCCATTCTATCTCCTTGGTTGGCGGAGAGTGGATATCTACCTACGCAGCTAACTATAGGAGAGGGACGATTCTCTGAACAATTAAGGAAAATAAATCCATACTATGATGAAATGGTTTCTATGATCCCATTAGGGGGAATTAGACCAGCTATACCGGCATACCCTTTCGTTGCAGATGAAATTCGAGAAGCTATTAATAAGGTTTATTTCCATAACGGGGACCCAAAAGAAGCATTAGATGAAGCAGCAGGAATGTCGGCCAGGAAATTGGGATGGTGAGGTAATTAAGATACTATGTTCAAAATTGATCTTGCAGGAAGGAACATACGAAAGATCGCACTTGTTCTAATAGTGCTGATTGTCAGCTTTTCATTCGCATCGCTATTTTTCATACAGGATATTACTAAGCAGGATATTGAAAATAGGATTTTTGAAGAACAAAAAGGAAGACAGATGGAGTATACAAAGATAGTTAGTACACATATGAGCTCTGATCTGGAAAGGGTGATAGCCATGATGAACGGTCTAGGTAATTCAATTTATGTGCAGGAAAGGGAGTACTCATCTCCAGCATTAAAGGAACTTATGCAAGAAGAATTTGGCAAATACAATAACACCATAAATCGTCTTTTTATTTTAGACAATAACGATGTAATGACAGTCGGACTAGCAAAAGAAAGGGAACCACTTGTAGGTAGTGATTTGTCATTTAGGGATTGGGTAAGAAAGACGAGAGAGAGTAATTCTACTGTTTTCTCTGATGGTTTTGAGCGACAAGGACTTTACAGGATCTTTATCTCATATCCGGTTTTCGATAGGCTTTCTGGAGACTATATAGCGACGATTGGGGCTTCAGTTCTTGCCGATCCCTTTTTTTCCTTTTATAAAAATATAGAGAACTTTGAGGAAGGATTTTTGGTTTCATATAACAAGGATGGGGATTTGTTATACAATGGGTTAAATAAGAGTCTAGTTGGTTTGAACTTTTTTGGTCCAGAGGTTCAAGATGCTGTCAATCACAATGAGGTCGCAAACAATTTAACAAAAACATTGATCACATTCGCTGAGCCTTCATACGCCGTTTACGACTCTGGTGCTGGAGAAAGGATCAATACCCAACAGCCTGTGCTAGTAAACGGCGAACCCCAATATTTCTTGCAGGTCATTACTCCGACTACTCAAATATATTCTCAAATTCAGGATGCATTATACTTGGAAGAGGTCAAGATTTATCTTCTACTTGCAGGTACTCTTGCGGCCATTGTGGTATTAGTATTCATTCTTGTTGAATGGAACCACATATTACAGAGAGAGGTAAAAAGGAGAACGACTGAATTGCATGATTCAGAGACTAAAGCAAGGGAATTGGAAGATTCATATGATGCAATGAAAAATTATTTGCAAGAAGTAATGAAGGAAATTAAGAGAGAACAAACTGGCTAGTCTAAAATTCCTCCCACTTTGAAAATTAGTCTTTTGCTCCTGAGGAATCATCCAGGGCCACTGACTTCATCGGTAAAGACTATTGAAATGAAATCATCAAATTTATCTTTGGAATGAACGTAAGCTTCTGAAATTATGTAGTAGTCTCATAAAAACCTTAATTGAATAACCAAAAGGAGAGTAAGAATAGGGAAAACATATGTGAATAGAAACAAGGTGGCAAGTCAGCTTGTGCCTCTTACTTTTCTGCACCCCATACAGCATATCTCATTTCCGAATGGAATTCGATTATATGTAGGCAAATCAGTCTAAATAATTTTAAAGTTGCCGACTTACCTATTCTTGTTCGTCGTCATCAGCTGACACGTATAATTTTATTTGGAGAGCCCTTTCAAACTTCTTTGCTAGCAACTCGTCCGGCTTTAATGCCCCTGTCTCTACCTTCCTAAGGAGTGAAGCCTTTTCACTCATCTTTATACCTAGCTGTTCATGGGTAAACCCCTTTTTCATGCGTGCCTCTCGAATCATTCTTCCAAAGTCTTGTGATAGAAGCGTTTCGTCGGTAAGCTGGATCCTATTATTGTAATATGCTCTCTTCCTAACGACCGGTTGGTTTTTGGCAGGTGGTCGACGAAACGTTGACTGCATCGAAGAAATTATCGATGCTTTACCAGTTTTGGCAATTCCTGGATCGTAAGGCTTTCCCCGTTTAGAACACTGTGAACACACTCTAAATACCGTTCCTTCAATAACTACGGTTTTGAGATTCTCGTTAATCTGTCGCCCGCATACTTCGCAAAATGATGGTGACGACGATGTTGGCAAGTTTAGTAGCCCCGTAGATAATCCCGTTTAACCTTTCTTTAAAGTTTGCTGGACTGTCATGTTGAGTACAATTTCTGCAATGTCGCTCGAGTATTCTGCAACTCGTCGAAGGTTTTCAGTTATTATTTTAATTCGATAGATATCATTCATGTTTCTCAGATTACTTAAACCATTCATGATTGACTTTTCTAAATAATCTATTTCACGAGCCTTCTCGATTGCTTTGTCAGCTGAATTATAATCCTGTTTAAACATAGACAAACAGGCTTCATCCAATACAGCCAAAGCGAAATTGCTCATTGTAGTAATCCTTTTCACGATATCTTGATTAACCGGTCGCTTAGAATCTATTAGCTCTTTAGCTATCAACACAGCATGATCTGCTATCCTTTCTGCAAATTTGGTAATTAGTCTATATCCTAAGCAGCTCCTAGAGTCTTGGAGACCAATTTCGCTTAGTAGATACTCGTTCTTAATTGCAATATTTAGCTGCCTAACTATGTAAAAGCTAAATCGGTCAACCTCATCATCTGACTTTAGTACTTCTTTAGCTAATTCTATATTGTTCTCCTTCATTGAGAGCATGACGTCAGCGTGCATCGACTTGGCAATAAGTATCATTCTCTTAAAAGCTGCGTCAACTGATAAATCCAGCAAATTAATTAGAACTTGCAATGTCATTCCACTAGCTGAGTCTGCAATAATCTCTGTTCCCATCAAAAGTCGTCGTACTAGATCCTTTATTACTTCTCGTTGGTCACTAGTTAATCTGTTGTTTTCTTTTGGAAAAATGTGAATCATGTGGTAGCCAAGGAAATAAAGAGAAACCAATTTCCTAGCAAGATAGTATGGATTATTCTCCATTAGTACTTCTATAGTGGCTTCCCTCTGTTCCTTAATTGATCTACGCGAGGCAGGGGAGATCTGCAAGAACGAGTTTCCCTGTCTCGAAATCAAGACGTGATCTCCCTGTTTGAGTCCCAACTCCTGAATCCATCTCTTAGGTAAAGAAACGATAAAAGAGGACCCTCCTGTGTACTGTATCTTTCTGGTCTCTTCCCTTTGATCAGTGGATTGCCTATTTTCTGCCGATGCCACCGCAAAAACTAGTTGAGTCAACTATATATTTGTATTTTTTCCTATATAGATCATTTAATTAAAAACGTATTTATTCAAATATTTCAGCTGGAGTGCTATAGGCTGCTATTTCTGTGGACCCTCAAGAGAAAATTCGCCATCATCTGAACGCGTTATTCGGCATATATTTTACCCTCCCAAAATCGACTACTTTTAGCTATTCAAGAAGGACTGGACGCATTAAGAGCTTTAGTTTTGACGATCAACTGGCTGGGACTTTAAGAACAGACGGCGGAATAGCGTTAACACTTTCTGGCGCTGAAATACTGTTGAAGAACCCGCTATTCAAAAATAATTGTGTTATTCCCACTCAGGAAGCTATTCCGTTCGTTATTGAAGGGCGCTCCCTATTTTGCAAACACGTGAAATGGTGTGGATCCAATGTAAGAGTTGGTTCAGATGTTGCAGTTATTGATGATAACGAAAATGTTTTGGCTGTAGGACGTGCAAGACTTGCGTCGGATATGATGAAAGGGTTTGATGCCGGGGTTGCAGTAAGGATTAGACAAGGAATAAAAAGCGGAGCAAGTACAGAGGGATTTGTATGATGCGAGGCGGTAACCGCGAAATGCGACGCATGTTAGACAAGATGGGGTTAGAGATGAAAGAAATGGGTGAGATTGAAGAGGTCGTTATTCGAACAGAAACTAAAGAACTTTATCTTATTAAACCGCAAGTAGTTGAAATGAAGGGAAAAGATAGTACCATATTTCAGGTAGTTGCAACAGATATAGAAGAAAGAGAAAGAGAAGTTCCCTCAATCAGAGAGGAGGATGTTGTGTTGGTAATGCAGCAAGCGAGCGTAAGTAAGGATAGAGCTATCCAAGCACTTACCGATTCAAAGGGCGATCTGGCTCAAGCAATAATTAATCTGACGACCTGACGATAAGCTGGGCTTGATAATTTTCTCAGTGCCTCTTAGTGTTCCAACAGCTTTTTATTAATCAGGCTTAACGCGCGTCCTGGGTCGACTCTGCCTTTAGTGAGTTCCATCACCTTTCCGAGCAGATAGTTGGATACATTAGGATTTTTCTTTGCATCGAGCACTGCGAGTGACTCTGTTTCAAAGACATTTTCGATAGATCGCAATATTAGGCCCTCATCATCAATCTTTCTAAAATTTGCTTCATTTTCACTTGAAGTGATTAGTTTGCCTGATACTACAGCTTCGTACAAGAGTTGCTTGGCAGTTTTTCTATTAACGATTCCTTCCTTTATCATTCGGGCAATTTCAGCTAATTGTTTGGGTGACATCTTTATGTTCCTTATTGTAGATCCAAGTTTCTTAGAATTGTCATCCGCAAAGCTCATCAGGTCAGTCACGATGATACTTGAGATTTCTTTGGGTGCAAAATAGATCTTGGCCGACTCCTCAAAGTAATCTGCGAGATCTTTGTGTTCTATTAATACTTTGGAGACGTGCTCTGTGAGTTTATAGTAATTGATGAACCGTTCTTTCCTTTCATCTGGAAGTTCAGGCATTTTTGAGTGCAATTCTTTTAAATAATCTTCATCGATCTGAATTGATGGAATATCTGGCTCGTGGAAGTATCTGTAGTCTTGTTCCTCTTCCTTGGTCCTTGACTGCTTGGTTATCTTTCTTTGTTCATCCCAATGTCTAGTTTCACCTCTGATTTCCATCTCATAATTAAGCATAGCTTTTTGTCTAGTCATTTCAAATTTGAGAGCCTTTTCTACGTCTCCAAAAGAAGAAACATTTTTTATTTCAACTCTTCTTGAATCGCCAATAGAAATATTCGCGTCGCATCTAACTGCCCCTTCAAGGCTCGTATCGCAAACTTCCAGGTGCTCAACTATCGATGCCAATTTATTCAGAAATAATCTAACATCCTTTGGATCGTGAAAATCTGGCTCCGTCACAATTTCCACGAGGGGTACTCCAGCCCGATTGTAGTCAATAAGTGAACCTGAACTTCCTTTCACATATGATAATCTGCCAGGATCCTCTTCGAGTTGAACTCTACGTATTCTGGCCTCTCCTTGTCCATATCCCAAAAATCCATCTACACCAATGCTACTAATTCCATGGGCGTTATATTGGGTAAGCTGGAAATTCTTAGGCAGATCCAGATAGAAATAATTCTTTCTGTAGAATAGTATATTATTTGGAATAGTACAATTCATAGCCATACAAACCATTGCAGCTTTTTCTATTGCTGTCTGATTCAGAAGAGGCAAGGTGCCCGGAAGCCCGGTACACGTCGGACAGATATTCTCGTTGGGGCTGTATTCACGATAGTTGCAATGGCATGAACAGAATAGCTTACTTTTCAAACCAGTAAGCTGGCAATGGATTTCCAGTCCAATTTTGGTACCGTAATTAGATATCATAACGGAGATCTCACCTGAATTTTAGTTGTTCTTTCAAATAGTAAAGCTACGTCAAAAATCCTCTGTTCTTGAAAATCATCTGACATAATTTGGAGACCTATTGGGAGACCATTGCTGAATCCGGCAGGGATCGAAATTGCAGGCATTCCTGTGAGATTGGAAATAACGGTGTCAATATCCATGTAATAAATCTTAATGGGGTCACCTATTTTTTCACCAATTTTAAAGGGTAGTATAGGCATAGTAGGGGCGATTATAACATCGTATTTGGAATACAATGACTTAAATTCTCTTCTTAACAAGGCTCTTACTTTTTGAGCCTTAAGATAATATCGTCCATAGTACCCTGAAGAGAGAACGTATGTGCCAACGATAATTCGTCTTTTGACTTCTTCGCCAAAATTACTTCTTACTTTAGCAAAGTATGAATTCCATTCATACCCTTCAGGATCCAAATCGAATCCGTAGCGAATATTGTCGTACCGAGCGAGATTACTGCTCGCTTCAGCCATAGCTATAACATAGTATGAAGCAAGAGCAAATTCCAAAGAGTCTAAAGTTATTTCCTCGCAAATGCATCCTGCTGAAGAGAGTGTATCCATCGCAGAATAGATACATTTGGAAACTTCAGGTTGAGCATTGACGGTCAAATTATTTAGTAATGCTATTCGATGATGATTTCTATTTGATTCAACAGAATAGGGTGAAGCTACCGTGCGTGTGGTATCATCATTAGGATCTACTCCTGAAATTACGTTCATCAATCTGACAACACCAGATACCGTTCGCGCAATTGGAGCAATTTGCTCCAGGCTATTTGAATAGGCTATTAAGCCATACCTACTAACCGAACCATATGTGGGCTTGAAGCCTACTACTGAACAAAAACTTGCAGGACATCTAACTGAACCACCAGTATCTGAACCTAATGATGCCGTGCATTCGGCCGCTGCAACAGCAGCCGCGCTACCTCCCGATGACCCACCAGCGACATAGTCTAGATTCCACGGATTTCTTGTTGGTCCGAAATTACTGAACTCTGTTGTTGAACCCATTGCAAATTCATCTAAATTCAATTTTCCGATAACTATTGCATCAGATTCTTTCAATTTTCGAATTACTGTCGCGTCATAGGGTGGGATGTAATCCGCTAAAACCCTTGATGCACATGTCGTTCTCAATCCTTTGGTGCTTATGTTGTCCTTTATCCCCACTGTGATACCTGCCAAATAACCAACCTTCTCTCCCCTACGGATCTTGCTATCTATTCTCCTTGCAGATTCTACAGCGTGATCAGTATTCACGCTCACAAAGGCCTTGATATCTGCATCCAGTCTTGTTATACGTTCCAGAATATGGGATACATAATCTTCAGCAGAAAATTGCTGATTTCTTATACCGTCTGTTACTTCATCGAGCGAGAGATCACATAATCTACTCATTGTTTCACATCACTCTTAGGGCCCTTCAAATATCCATCCTTTCTATTTCTGGTTTTGGGAAGGACATTCTCGCCGAAATTCTTTGCTTCATCGATACGTAAGTTGCGAACCGACTTCGTTTGGTGAGTAGGTTCCAGAGTATCTAATGTTAGGCGATCTAGGATGTCGAACTGTTGAATAATTCGATCAATCTGAGATTCGTATTTTAATAGCTCTTCCTCTGAAAGATCTAATCTCGCAAGCCAGCCCAAATGCTTTAGCTCATCCTTTGAAACCATTTTCGATCTAATTCTCCTCGCTCACGGGGTTAGGCGATCAATATCTCTTGGATAGAATGTAGCATCTCGAATATTCTCGATATTCAGGAGTACCATCATGAGTCTTTCCAAGCCTACTCCAAAACCTGCATGGGGTGGTACACCATAATCAAAAACCCTAAGATGGTAATCAAACGATTCCGTGTTTAGACCTTGTTTTTTCATATTTCCTAAAAGAAACTCTTTCCTATTTATCCTGGTACTACCAGATGAGATTTCAAGAGACCCGAACATTAGATCAAAAGATTCACAAAACCTGTCAGATCTGGAGGTTGGCTTTACATAGAATGGTTTTATAACAGTGGGCCAGTCTACTATATAGTAAAAAGTATCGCTGTTGAAGACTTCATTTGAAAGTCCCTTCATAATCTGAGGATTGATATCGTCACCCCATCTGATATGTTCTCCCTTTGCTTGAAGTTTGTCGATAATCTCATCGTACCTGTATCTTGGGAAAGGTGTCTTGATCTTTGGTAAAGTACCATGCATACTTTGCAAATCAACCCGATGCCTGTCATTTATCGAGTTAATAATATGTTTTATCATTGCCTCTAATAAATTCATAAGGTCATTGTAATCTGCGAATGCCTGTTCAACATCGATAGAGGTTGCTTCTGATAAGTGTCTTTTTGTTCTTGAAGGTTCTGCCCTAAAAATAGGTCCAATCTCGTAGACATTCTCAAATGCCATCGTGAGCTGTTCCTTATACAATTGGGGACTTTGTGCCAAGTATGCCTCCTTATTGTAGTAAAAAATTGGAAACAAGGCAGCTCCCCCTTCGGTAGCTGTTGCGATCATTTTTGGTGTGCTTACTTCAATAAAGCCTTTCGCATCAAGGAACTCTCTAATTGAACAAAGTGTAGTATGGCGAATTCCAAACGCGCTTCGTAGAAAATTTCGCCTTAAATCTATTGCTCTAAGATCTAGTCGTGTATCGATACCTACCGTTGACTTATTTGCCTGGATATTAAATGGTGCTGCTTGCTTAGCCAACGAGAATATTCTTACCTCAATGGGAATAACCTCTATTCCATTGGGCGATTTAGTTTGTACTCGAACTTTGCCTCTGACTCCCAAGGACGTGTGATCTTTTATACGTGAGAGTTCATCGAGAACCTTGTCCGAACATTCGCCCCGTTTAGCAGTTACTTGTATTTCACCTAGTCTGTCTCTTATTATAACAAATTGAATATTTCCGTGACTCCTTGTGCTAGAAACCCATCCCATTACCGTGATCTGTATGTCATTCAAAGTAGGAAGAATCTCCTTAGAGTAATGGGTTCTTCTCCAATCACCTAGTTCTTGTTCATGCAACAATTCGCTCAATTTCAAAACCTTGACGATGGTTAAGCTTGTATTAATAAGTTTAATTTATCTTTTCACGTTAGGTCTATTCAGCATGTATGGTTTACCTCACTTCACAATAAAAAGAGGCTAACAAGAAAATTTAGAAATACGCATATATATTTATACTCAATATCTGGAAGCTGAGGTGAATTCTAGTGTCCATCGAGCACAGTGATTTGGGAAAGGAAGCAATAGTAAGCCCTTCTGCTGACCCGGGAACTAACGTAAATGTTACAATCTCCATAGGCG
>JARBAV010000131.1 GCA_029237515.1 Nitrososphaerales archaeon | reverse complement strand
GGAGTGGCGTGATTAAGGTAATCATTTAGAACTAAAAGAGTCTCCGCTGCACTCTAAGACTATACTTTGTCGACGTATATCACAGGCAGGATGATTCTGATGATGTCATAAATAGGCATAACTATAGTAAATTTGAACTCGAACCCATTGCAAAATTCACATCAAAACTGATTCGACAACACTCCTGTCTGAATAGGATTAGCTCAAGACATTGACATAGGTAAATTACATGCTAAGATAGGTTCTACAGATACTCTTCAAACGACTGATACTTCTGACCTTAACAGCATAGGCGCGCGTGACATTACTTAAGTACAGCTTTTCCGAACTGGTGTCGTTACTGATCGCGAAAATATGATAGCGGTGAGCAATTATTTAATTGGATAAGACAAAGGATAATGGTTCTATTTTACAGGTGCAAGGGATGATGTAATCAAACTTAATTCGAAATTACTCCTCTAACATTTTAGACCGACCCGTCTCAATCACCTATATATATACTATATAGAATAACTTTTAATGCGTTTGCCCGTCTTTAACATAAGTTAGAATGGTTACTACACAATCCACAATCCCCAATTTAATGCATGTTGCTCTGTCCGTCATTGCTTTTAGTATTTTTGCTCTATTTGAATCTCCCACAGCATTTGGTCAAGCCCTGGCTGATAATGAAGTTGTCAACACTTCATCGAAGAATAGAGGCAACCTTGAAATTAACAATGAGGGTAAATCTGTTCTTTATTATGACAATGTCTCAGGTTACCTAGCAGCTCCGCAGAGTAATATTTCTACATCTGACAGGGCACTGCCTGCGGTAGTGATGATTCATGAATGGTGGGGATTGAATGACAACATAAAAGAGATGGCCGATCAGTTAGCAAATGAAGGCTATATGGTTTTGGCGGTCGATCTGTTCAATGGTACTGTTGCAACTAATCCTGAGGAGGCCGGACAATTAGCAGGTGCAGTAAGAGACAATCCATCAAACGCTATCTCGAACCTGCAGTCTGCCGTCAGATACCTGGCCTCATTGGAAAACGTAAACTCATCGAGGATAGCCTCCCTCGGATGGTGTTTTGGGGGAGGACAATCGCTTCAGCTAGCCTTGAATATTGAACCAGGTTTTCCTTTGGCTGCAACCGGATTGTACTATGGTAATTTAGTTACTGACCAGGAGGAGCTATCTAAGATAAAGTGGCCAGTCCTTGGAATCTTTGGCAATCAGGACCAATCGATTCCGGTAGATCAGGCAAGACAGTTTGAAGAATCTCTAAATGCGACTTCGGTACCAAACGAGATTTATGTGTATGATGGAGTTGGTCATGCTTTTGCAAATCCCTCTAATGACAATTATGCACCACAAGAAACAGCTGATGCATGGGCAAAAACTTTGGCTTTCCTCAAAAAGAATGTCTGAAATTTAGAGTTGGGTTGGAATGTATTGTGAAAATCGTAGGAGAGCCTTAAAATATCAGGGATTACATGGCACATTCCTCTAAACTACTGAAATTTGGAGTTTAGAATTGATGTTTTTATATCGTCATTACCGCAAGGTTATTAAGAAAGGCTTCAACCTCTGTTCGCTTTCTAAATCCTCCTTTAAGGCCGTAATTTCGAGCTAGATCCTAAATCGTAATGACTAATATGCTCAATTCTATTCTTAGGTGAGATGAAAACATCTAAATATTATAAAGTAATACTAGATACTTAAGAATTTTATTCGCGCATTACATTTGAATTTTTAGTTACTAATGATTTTCTGAAATATATTATAAGCATGTTCTGCGTATTAACATTGGGTAATTAAAATTAGAGGTGAAATGGATAATTAATGGCATGCAAAGGTATCTGTATTAGGCACAAAGCTCAAAAACCAGTAGGCACAGGAAGATACGCCGCTGGTCAGAAGCGTTGCCAAGTCTGTGAAATCTTTCTCAATTGGATTGGTCTCTGGTGCCCATGCTGTGGATACAGGCTCAGAGGAACACCTAGAAATTTCAAGTACAAAAAT
>JARBAV010000130.1 GCA_029237515.1 Nitrososphaerales archaeon | reverse complement strand
AGCTATGTACGAGCATTTTAATGAATTTGCTGTCGCTTCCTCTTAGTTCTACATTTTTCTGAAGTACCTTTTTTGCTCTTGCACGTATAGTTTTTGGATTTGTTGCCAACTTTTTATTTCACCTCCCCCTGTATTTCATGCCTGGAGATGGTAGGAGGGCCATGCTTATCGAGACAAGAACGTGAAGCAGTATCACTACTTAGAGGAAATCATAAAATTTTTATCCTATTAGGGTTACACTGAATATGAACAGGTGAAGATCAGAAAAAAGTGAATAGAGCTCCAAATGTTGATCCAAAGCCGGAGAATGAGACGGTTCGCACTGAAGAGTTAAAGTCAGACAACATAAGTTCAACCTCATCACTGGCATCTTCTGACTTCCAACGGCACAAAAGGATCCTAGTAATCGACGATGACCCAGACATTGTGTTTACCATACGTGTTGGACTAGAAAGTGATCCAACTATGCAGGTTTTTGGTTTTGATAATCCAGTAACTGCTTTAGTAGAATTCAAACCTAATTTTTACGAGTTATTGCTAATTGATGTTAACATGCCTTTATTGGACGGTTTCCAATTGGCCCAAAATTTAGTACGGAGGGATCTCAATGTCAGGGTTTGCTTTATGACTTCAGGTGAAATTAATATGGATGCAGCAAGAGAAGTGCATCCACTCAAGAGTATTGGCTGCTTCATCAAGAAGCCGATCACTGCCGAAGAATTGATAACAAGAATTAGAGCAGAGTTAGAGTAAATGCAAGTTTCTGCCGAACATTCGCAGAAAGTAGAGAATGCATTTTTCAATTCAAACTTTCTGATTAGTTAGCGTCGTCCGCTCTTTACTATATTTGAATAAAAAGCAATTTTTACACACTGTTAACACTGATAAAATGAGATTTCGCTAGTGATATTTCAAAGCTTTCACGCTCAGGACTTCGTTACTATTTCACTAGTAACGATTGCTTAACATTTCATATCATTTATATATATGCCTAATATCATAAGCATTAATATTAATTATTTAAACGGAGGTAGATCGGCTAGGGGAAAATTCTAGCAAAAAAACCTAGCCGTCTACTCTTTGCAACGCCATTCAAATGGGTTGCGACATTTTGCCATTAGAGGGTTTTTTCTGGAGCACAGTACTTCTGTGTACTGCTGAATAAAATATTCACAACTGAATTATAAAAAATGTCTGTATACTTTGTATTGCAATTTATTATGTTTTGATTACTCTACCGTTGAGTATTGTTCTTTCATGTTCAGAACTTAGTTACTCTTGAACTAGTAACATAAAATAGAGGGAGTCCTTGTAAGTTCATGGGGGAGATACACTGTACTTAAGGCATTTCAAATCAGCCTATCATCCTATTTTCTAGCCTCATGAGGATAGCCCAGCATATTACAAAAGTAACTATCTTTCTCCGTAATATATGTGGAATCTCAGATTTTTGGTAGTGAGAAAATACAAGCCGCGTTTTACAAATTCAATTAGTTAATATAGTTGTTATCTGTATTGCCCAAGGAATAAGCTACTTGGATTCGAAGACTAGAAACAAAATTGTTATCTTAGGCACGGTATTGGGTTCTGTTCTATTGTCCTATAGTGCTACGGTATTTTTGGTTCCGAACGCACATGCAATTAATAATACTGAGGCAATAGGAGGTCTAGCCGAAACTGTTGATTTAGGCAGTCCCTTTTATATTCAGCATTATCAGAGTGCTGTTGAAAAGCCACAAACTGAAAATGAGCCTGGAAACTTTACAGGCGAAGGGATACTCAATGGAAGCTTGAGCGTGAGTGCGATAGGGAATAGTACCGAAACCCTCAGAAATAATGACACAGTCTATATCCAAGGGGATTCAAGGTACTTTACTGATGACAATATGGATATGGCAACCTACAACTTCCAAGCGATAGGTAATTATCGTTCAGACGGTACTTTCGAAAGTAGAGGAGTGGCAATCTTTGATGATGATGCTACAGGAAAACTCTCGTCCCTAAACAATTCAGTTGCCGTCTATAAGGACAGGATTGATACCAACGGAAACGGGACATTTCTCATGTGGCACTGGAAATAGGGTATTGTGAAAACAAGAGCAATATTATTTATAGATAGACTGACTGTCAGTACGGATCCTAGGTTGACGACGGTATTAATACATCAATTTGAAGTAACATCCACTTGCCGGACTTGATTAGAGAAACTGTTGTCTACCTTTCGTAATTCAGCAGTCAGCATGTCAGCGGTTTTCATCTAAAATGGATGACTATTCCATAATCCAGATGTAATCTGTCTCGTTGCCAGGAACACTCTTAGATATGCCGGAGCTATTATTTAGTAAAGACAATGATTCGCTTTGCGTACTATTGAATAGTGTTAATCTATAGAAAACAAAACGACCATCAACCGGTTTTCCTATACCAGAAGATATCCAAGCAATACTTTGTCCATCTGGAGTCTCGAATGTTCCATTACCTGTACCCAGGATTAATTTATCAGATAAGTAAGTATCTATGTAAGTCTGGTTGTTAGTAACATTTCCTGTGCCTTTTAGGAACCCTTGGTCAGAGTAATGTGTTTCTGTCATTCGGTACGTAGTTAATGATATATT
>JARBAV010000129.1 GCA_029237515.1 Nitrososphaerales archaeon | reverse complement strand
TAGTGTATAACGGTGACTTTCAGATAGTAGAATGGCCTTATGGCCAAAGCAGTAGTTATAACTAATAAATATTCTTCCAACCCGAAGACAGACAAGTTCCAAAGTGAAATCTTTGATTTTCCCATCTAATAATATCATACCTAGAGTTTGTCCAATTTGAAGTGTTGAAAATGACAAAATGTTTAAGAAATACCAGACGGATTCGACTTGGTTGACGATTATAGCTAGAGTAGACTCACATAAATATTAAAGCTAGGGGTGTCGATCAACAGAACAGGGCCAAATGGAAGAATTATCCAAAACTTTCTTATGGGGTGTATCAACTTCTTCTTATCAAGTAGAAGGGGACATCACAAATAACGATTGGGACTTTTTTACACGATCAAAACAAATTAACAAGAGAATTTCAACCATCTCAAAACCAAGTGTATTCTACAAAGGAGGTACTCAAGTTGATCTACAGCCAGCAGGCGGCGCAGCTAGATTCTGGGATGTCCAATATTATAAAAGAGATTTTGATCTTGCGAGAAGTTTAGGGCTAAATGCTTTCAGAATAAGCATCGAATGGGCACGTATCGAACCCGAGAAAGATCATTGGGATCAGGTGGCTATTGATCATTATAAGGAAATGTTAGTAGCCATGAGGGAAAGAAACCTAATACCAGTGGTTTCACTAAATCATGCAACACTCCCTTTATGGGTCCTGACTCCTCCCCAACAATTTCTAAGACGGATGGGTCAAAATTTGTTGCCACATCCAATAAAGGACCTTCCACTAGGAGATCCATTACCGTCCGATCCCTATTGGAAATCTCTTAGAGGCTGGGAAAATGACGAAACTATTAAAAGGTTCATCAGATACGTGGAACGAATAGTTTTAGAATTTAGAGAGCTAGTTGATTATTGGATAACAATAGGTGAACCTGTAGCCACAATAATTGGAGGCGGTTATATTTCTGGATTATGGCCACCTGGTTTTTTCCTCAAGGGGAAAAGAGCAAGAATTGTATTACACAATCTTATCGAAGCACATGTTCAAGCATACAACAAGATCACTGCCCTTGACAATATCGACGCAGATGGAGACGGCTTTGCAAATAAAGTTGGTTTTACTCATCTGATGATGGAAGTCGTTCCAGCTGAACAAAGTAAAATATTCGGTATAACAACGAAAGATAATATTGAAGCTGCAAAAAATTTTAGTTACTTCACAAATGATTACTTTATTAACGCCGTCATTGAAGGTGAGGAAGATCTAAACTATCTGAACACACTTCAAAGACGCAATAAGAGTAGTGAAGAATTTATTGTACACGAGGACTGGAAAAACAAAGCTGATTTCATTGGTCTTGATTACTATCGCAGGGTTTATGTTTATTCTAATAAGATCGTTTCTTTAACCTCTGCAAAGTTTGTTGGGGGAGTTCCCATAAATGATCTAAGTATGGCAAACAAACAACCTCATAACATACTAAATACTCTCGGGTGGGAAATCTACCCCGAAGGGTTGTATAAGGTGATTATGAGAATTGAAAAGCAATGGAATGGTATACCGATTTTTATAACTGAAAATGGTGTCGCTGATAAACATGACGGATATCGTGCTCCATTCATTGTGTCACATCTTCAACAAGTGAGAAGAGCAATGGATGATGGTGCTCATATTATGGGTTACCTACATTGGTCACTCATGGATAACTATGAATGGCTTGATAATTATAGACCTGAAGGAAAGTTTGGACTGTTTAGAATAGACTTTGAGGAGCAACATCATTCAGATTCAGGCCTTATGAGACAAAAAACTAAAGGTGCAGAAGCACTCGAATTGATCATCAAGGAATCATTCTCCCAAAGCAAGAATGGCGTAATATCTGATTCTGCAATAGCTGAAGCTCAGAATAAATTTGGAACATTTACCGAAGACGGTTCACGTGTAATTTATCCTTGGATGACAAAATGGAACAATGGATAAATGGTTGATAGCTGATATGTTGGCCATCAACCAAAATAGTAGAAAATATCGATACGTTGATGTGAACGCTGTCTTTTATTCTAAAGGTAATAGTTTGTAGTCTTGATGCAAGGTTGGGAGGCAACGGGTATGGTTATATAACAAGAATTTAAAGTCATGCCATAACCGATTTTGAATTTTGAATTTTCAATAGGTTTGGGGGAGGACAGAGATATATCTTAACTCCCACTCTTCTTAAAGGATAGCTGAATTGTCTAAAGAGTCCCAGACTATAAATAGGCATATAATAACATTAGAAAGAAAAGAAAAGTAGGGATATCAAAGTATCAACCTTACCGCGCTACAAGGATGGATGTAAAAAAACCAGTCAACGGTTTTAAATACAGCCATAATAAAGAGATACGATACTCACTGTTTCCTTTCAGTGAATAAAAAATTATTGGATGAAAGAGTTTCTAAGTTGGTTTATATTTACTATTGGCAATAGCTAATCTTCAAAAACCAACTATATGTACGCGAAAATGTCTACCATCATTCTGATAGTAATAATTCCAATTCTATTAGCTGTATTTTTTATCTTTTCATTGTATGTCTTTCCACATTTTTATTTGGCCACACGACAGGCTTCACAAGCATTACCAAAGATCATAAATGTCAATGTAAATACCTCGTCATCATCATTATCTGATAGCGGGATCTTACATTTGGGAGAATCATTTGTTGTAACTATAACGAGCGCCAATCTTGGAGATACAGCAGACTTTCAAATCGCTTCAATTTCGTTTCCTAATATTACAAGTAATATTCACGACAACATTGCGAATAAAATTGTAAGCATATTACATCATAATTTTACTCAAAGCCCGGTCTTCATATCAATTGGTGATGAAATTGGATCCGAATATACTGGATTAACTAAAACAACAACTGCAAAATATCCATCCATCGAATTTTTCAATAGTCCATGGGCTGCCAACACTTTGTATGAAGCCCAGCTACAAATAAAGCCAGTCTCTGAGGGGGATTTTGTTGTACTTGTCAAAGCTGTAGCATTACCCCATACAACTGATTTATCACATTATCCTGCTGTAGGAATTCGAGACCAGCAGCAAGAATATGTCAATGTATACCATATAACTGTTGTAAAGTAAGATTGCAAAAATTGAGGCAGCCAAGAACAGAAAACAGAAAACAAAAGTTTACCTAATCTACGATAGCGACTTTCTAAAGAAGGATAGTTATTTGATTGTATTTATTTATGAAATATCCAGTATATGCAAGGTGAAATCGGAAAAGAAGAGAACTAGTATATCAATCTTGTACCGATATGATAGAATCTGAAGTCATTTGTTAGATTGTTATTCAACTATATAGAGAGGAAAACCGAACGTGATATTGCTTCTGCAGCGCACGTAACTTTTAGTGAAATTGGAAGAATTATGAAAAAACTAAGTGGCAGTACTAGTAATGAAAGTGATATTAATTTAAGGAACAAATCCAAGCTAACACAAGCTATATACATGTTCAAATGCGGAAAGAAACCAATCGACGTAGCAATAGAGCTTGGTAAATCTTACTTTACCCATTAGCACAAATAGTGTTAATACATTTCCTTGATTCTGCCATTAATTATTAATCCCAATGAAAATATCATTAGAAGTTTTCAATCTTTATATAAGCCGTTATTAGCAGCATTACGTAATGATTTACTGCAATTATTTTACACAATGTGGTTACATACGTGAAATCAAATTCATGTAGTTCAGTCTAAATCCGTGAATAATTATTCCAATTCTTATATAGTACTCGACACTATAGATAGTCGGTTACTATGAAGATAGCCATTCAGAAGCAAGTATTTTTAAATACTTATGTTGCTGCCACTGCCATTTTATTGGCCACTATGTCTGTATTCGCATACGGTCCTAATCAAGTGTCTGCTCAGATAACTCCCTCAAATTTCCAGTCTTCAGATACTGGAGCTAGATTAATTGGACAAGATCCAGCTGATCCTGTTCAGAACAGCACGGCTTCGAACATAACCCAACTTGCTACTGTTCCCACTACCATTAATCAGCCAATTGCGCCTGCATCATTAACTCCGGCCGCTGAGGAAACTGACGAAATTAGTAGCAATAATGGTGATGATGGTGATGATGGTGATGATGGTAATGTTGGCGGTGATGGAGGCGATGGCGGTGATGGAGGCGATGGCGGTGATGGAGGCGATGGCGGTGATGGAGGCGATGGCGGTGATGGAGGCGATGGCGGTGATGGAG
>JARBAV010000128.1 GCA_029237515.1 Nitrososphaerales archaeon | reverse complement strand
GTACAGCACGACTGATTAATTTAGCGGACATTTTACGGAACAGCTAGGAAAGATCAAAATTTAGGTTGTATCATCTTGAAAGCCACAATGCAAATAATGACCGCTCAGCAGGAGTTTAGTGTATTTATTGTTCTAGCCTTGAATTTGACTAGACATATTGACAAAGCATCCAACAGGTCATTATTAGCCGACCTTTCCTTTACAAATATAGTTTCTTCCACATATGCACTTTTAAGTGCAATTAGAAGATCTTGGAACTTTGGATGGATCTTTAATGCTTTGTCTTCGACTATAGCTTTATCGTGCACAAGAAACTCATATTGTTGTTTTGTGAAAGTAACAGGCTCGACCATCATGTGTCTATATTGTTCCTTAGGAACAGTATGATAGTCAATGGGCCACTCACGAAGTCGTTCCTTTAAAGCATAAATAAATGAAGGGTCTGATCCATCCACACATGTTTTATCCACCATGTATTTCATGCGTAAATCTGTGACCAGATCTAACATTTGATTTAATTGAGGATTCTTGAAATGAGAGGCGTACATAACGTGGATGTTTTGATCAAACCATGAAACAATTACAACAGCGAAGTAAGATGATGCCCATCCTGTATCAATACCCATTACTGTTAATGCTTCTTTGTTACCAATATCAGGATTATATTTATTAGTAATTGCAGATTCTATGTCTTGAATGTTGAAGAGATTACCCACATTTCCCAAATACTTTAGATTGTATTCTCTTTCAAAGCTAGGAGAACGTTTTGCCTTCTCTATTTCGTCTCGTGTATAGATCTTATCCAGACCATAAGTATAATCCAGAAATATTCTTTTATAGAGACAGTCTTGCTCAGGTTCTAATTCAATATTCTCAAATAGTCCTCCTGGTGCATTTGGAGTTGATACCATGACAATATAGGGATTGGATTTAGCTATGTAGCGCTCAGATACATCTCTAGCATCCTGCTGTTCTCCAGGTGGGAAAAAATCTGCTTCGTCTAATAAAATAAAAGAGACATTTGGGATCCCTCTCATGGAATCTAAGTGGTGTGAAGGAAACGCCTCTATCTTTATCCCGTTTAATTCAATAACAGAGTCCTTAGTTGAAAACGTAATATCCCAAAATAAGTTTTTTATTCTATCAATAAGGGCAATTGCCAGATCTATCCTTGGACCCGTAACAATACACATCTGAGAACCTTTGAGCTTATCGTCCTTCAAGCATAACCAAGCCATATATCTTAGCATAAATTCAGTTATTCCAAGGCCCGTAGCTTTCTTGATCCAAACGTGCTTACTTTCCTGCAATATGTCGTTGACTATTTTCTCATACTCAAACATAGGTTGCTTTATTCCATTTTTCGAAGGTAGGCCAATTATATGATTAAAGCAACAATTACCATTATTTAGGATATATTCTTTCTTATGACTAACCTGGTCCCAAATCCAGAACGGCTTTGCCTTTATTAGATCTATTATGAAAGATAGTTCGGAGTCAGACGATAATTGCTTCTTGTTTTTCACTTGCTGGGATTGCTTTATCATGGTTCTTTGATGACGTTGATATGGAAGAGTTACCAATTATATCAGGTGCTACATCAAAGTAGTTACTGAGTGTTAGATTAAGTTTGTGGAGTTCTACTAACGAAGACTGTTGAATTTGCGGATTGTTAATATTTTTCTGTATTATTTCATGGTGTTTTTGTTGCAGCCAAACTATCTCGTTTATTCTTTCTTTGAATTCATGTATGTATTCATAATGTCCTTCTCTCAAGGTCTGATACCATTCATAGCTATCTTTTTTGATCTGTTTCTTTATTTTGTATAATGATATTCTGCTTATTGACTTGCCAGTTTGTTTTTTAATTTCTGCGATAACTTCAATGTCTGGAATTCTTTTAATCGATAAAATTGCAACCAGTGATTTTACTAGGTTCCTTTCGGTGTTAGTAAACTTTGGCACGCTTCTAAGTTATCGTTTTGATAAAATAAAGTTTGCCCAAACCAACTTTCGAATAAATGATGTGTTTAGAAAAATATTTCAGTTAGTCGTTACCTATAAGTCAAACTTGATAGAACTGCATTCTAGGGATATACTTCAGATTAATGCAACATTGATGACAGGTGCGTTTATCTTTCTTACG
>JARBAV010000017.1 GCA_029237515.1 Nitrososphaerales archaeon | reverse complement strand
AGGAACCATTCCTTTATGGCTGTTGAAGAGAGCACGACAAGTAGCGATATCTAAAGGGTTGAATTTAATTGAAATAGGTAAGGTGTCAAGGGGAACTGGAAAAGTCTTCTTGACTAGGAATGGTGGTGTCTCTGAGGAATTGAAAAACAGAGGCTATTCAGACTTGTGAGTTCAATTCAATTCAATTACAATACGGTACATACTAGAGTACCGGATCTAACTTATAAAATAAGGCTCCTGAACCTCATCCGTTGGTTGAGTATGGAACTGCCTAATTCTAAAATAGATTGTCCCTTTAAGGAATCCATTCTTTTTGATATTAATGGCAATGAAAAACTGAAAGTAAGCAAAGTTAATGTCAATTCGCATACACGCACCTACTCACTACATTCATATAGATCTGCCAAACGATAATCTACCGAAGTATGAGTGAACAAACTAACGAAATAGTCCAATATAAGTGGGGCGTTGCACATATTTTCAGTAGCTATAATAATACTTTGGTGCACATTACAGATCTCAGCGGGGCTGAAACAATTTCGTTTAGTTCGGGGGGGAGACATGTTACTGCTGATCGATATGAATCTTCACCATACGCCGCTATGAAGTCCGCGGTGGCCGCCGCTGACATGGCCAAAACAAAGGGAATTAACGCTCTTCACATTAGGGTAAGGGCCGTGGGTGGCGTGGGGCCGAGGATCCCGGGTCCAGGTGCCCAGGCAGCAATTAGAGCTTTAGCGAGGGCAGGCTTCCGGATCGGTAGAATAGATGATGTGACACCTATTCCACACGATACTACTAGAAAGCCAGGTGGCAGAAGGGGACGAAGGGTCTAGTATAGGGTCCTTTTTTCCTTCTAAACGATAAGATCTAAAAGAACCCGCCACATTGGCTGACGCTTTGACTAATTGCCAATTTCAATCGAGTAGGTGTTGCTCGTTATTTCTGGACGGAACTCCTGTTGATTTGGCAAATTTCTAAATTCCACTCTTACTGTCTCTCGGTACGGATCAAGAACAATCTCTGAGTCTTGTGGCGCTCCCGCAATATAGAATTTGTGGTGAAAGCGTATAGGTACTGAATTGCTTCTTATGGAATCTGGCACATGGGGATCAAAGATTATCTGGTTATCAACTAAATTGATGTGCATCCCTAGAAATAGCTCGCGTACGGTGTAGACATACATTGCCAATGACCATGCTTGTAAAATACATGAATTGAATGGTTCTGGCCTATCCCCTCTGTAAGTCTCTGCGAACATCCCGTTCTCAGAAAGTATTCTCTCCGCCATAGACTCGATATAGTACAGTGCTTGTTCTTTGCGTCCGTACTTAGTTTCAACGGCGGCCGCCCAGCCGGTGACGAGAGGCCAGATTGCCCCATCATGATATAGAGTTGGGTGGTATTTTGGATCAAGAGAGCTAAGGGTTCTTACTCCCCATGGTGTAGTAATATCACTTTTTTCAATTCTTCTAAGTACTGATTCGGCGTGAGTCTTTACTTCAGTAACCCCAGTCAATAACATGACAAGGGCGTTTGGTCTTATACTTGCATCTTTAGTACCGTTTCTTCGTATAGTATCAAAATAGAATCCCCCCTTATTGTCCCAATATTCGGACTCTATCTTTTGTCTTAAGTTGAGTGCACCCTTTTCCCACTTCTTGAGATGCGATTTGTCATCCATAATTTTTGCGAGGTCGATACCTATATGCAAGCTTTCGTAGAACAAAGCTTGTACATCGTTGGCACTCTTCCTTCTATCTATGTGGTCCATCCATGTAGAATCCTGAATAGGTAGTTTTTCTGCTACACCGGTGAAACCATGTTCAATTAGCCCATCGCCATCTATATCTTTACTAAATCCGCAATTTATCAAATCAACTATATTATTCCACCTTTTCTTAAGGTAAGAAATATTTCCAGTTGAATACACGTATTCTCTGATACTCCAGGGGAAGAGAAAAGTGGAGTCGGCCGATCCATATGTTGTGCTATGCAGAAAAGCCTTTCCGCTAATGATCATAGGGAGTTCACCTTTAATTGTAGTTCTAGTTGTTCTCCTGGCTTGATGTTTTAAAAAATTCTCCAAGACCGACAAAACAAATTCATAGTCGCCTATGGAGAGGTAACCCTTTAATGACCAACCGGTGTCTCTAGCCCAATAGTTTGGAAATCGGGGTAAACCTGCACAAATGCCAGGACCAAGCTCATCGTATTCCGCTTTGAGATACTCCATTCCTGTTTTTGCCTTCTCAAATGCCTTGGCAATTTTTACAATAGTCGGGTTTTGTTTAGAATTTGGCTGAATATCTAAAGTATTTGAAGAAATAGCAAGGTCGAAATGTTCCTGTGTTTCTCGTAAAAGCAACTTGTAATTGTCTCTAATGGTTTGGAATTCATCAAGACATTCTTTAGAGCTATTAAAACTTCCGGCCGCAACCAAAGCGACTTCGCTTATTCCTCCTGCAGGAATCTCTATATCATATGATAATTCCAGATCATTGTCGAAGGTATCGACCAGGATTCGAGATGGTTTCAGTTCGATAGGAGCAATGCCAATAGTTCCAAAGTAGTGGGCGATTCCTTTTCTTGCCGCAGTCTGCACTTGCAGACAATTTTCGTTCTCAATGAACCTAGATGAATTACTCTGGGATATAGCTGCTAGTCCGT
>JARBAV010000127.1 GCA_029237515.1 Nitrososphaerales archaeon | reverse complement strand
AGAATTAATAACGAAGATAATTTGAGTTATGAAGACGGAAGACGAGTCACCGCAAGAATCACAAATAATACATTGAAGCTAAATCATGAAAAATGTCCTTATTGCGATCCAAGCCTTTATCTTTTCCTACAGTCCTTATTCGTCTGTTCTTTACATCTGTAGTCGTGTATCCAACTTCCATTCATAAAGACTTGGAGATGGTCGGAACCATCAGCGGCATCAGTAACAACTCGTTGTGTTCCATTCTTTGGATGTGACGGGTTTCTTGACCCCCACTTCGCTGCCACTTCTGTACTTAATTATAGTCATCATTGCATAATAAGTTTGGGCAAAATAAGAAAGAGAGATGAAAACACGCAACAAAAAATGAGTAACTCAATAGTGTTAGTATTTACTCATAAAAGATTCAGAAGAATAAACATATTTGTTACATTGTGTCAGGATGAAAATGTTCCATTCTATTTCATGTCTAAATCTGCAAGGAATTCAAAGCTAATTCTACAACACACGCAAAGCAATCAGGAGTCGTTCAACTTTTTGCTAACTAACTATGAACGTTTTTTTCAATTAAACTAGGATCCTCAATATATTCAGTAGCCTGCTGAGTCAAGTCCTTAACCAGCGGTGCGCCTACGTCAACGGCGCGATCAAAACCATTGATCACACCTAAGGAAAATGTCTTCCATCCCATTCCGACGATTGCAAGAACTATTACTACCACTAATAGGACAGTGAATAAACCCATTGTTCGCTAATTATACTGTGAACATTTGGTGATTATTAACTTTTTATACGTATAGTAAATTTCTAAACATCTTTTAAAGCTCAATATCGCAAGCGATATTAAATGTGAATAAATGAGAAACAAAACTAATTAGCAATTATATATTGCTATGAGTTGAAGGGAGAGATTATGTGCAATAAATAATAAATAATAAATTTCGCGTTCAGTTACTGGTTAACATACTAAAGATTCTAAAATAAGTTTCTACTAACTATTTGGACTTTGTAATAATTTCTAAGACAGGTAGGGAAAAACTAAACGTGGCACCTGAAGAGGGTATGGAAGCAATTCCATCCGCTGAACCTATTACATTATTATTCTTGGCCCAAATTTTTCCTCCATGCACTTCAATTATATTCTTAGATATATACAGACCTAATCCTGTACCTGAATCAGAACCAGAAACAAATTTTGTGAAAAGATTCTGAGCTACATCTGGAGGTATCCCTTGTCCATTGTCTGTTATGCTTACGATAATCTCATCATTCATATCGGAAATGCTACTAGGATCACCTTTATTATTGTCCTCTCTAAAATTGTTCTCCTGTCCACTTTTCTCTGTCCTATTAACAGTAATGATTATTCTGCCTCCCTCTGTTCCAGCCTTTAATCTAATAGAAGATAGTGCGTTTCTCAATAAATTAGACAATACCTGAGAAATCTTTGTCTTGTCTGCCTCTACCACAAAAGATTCGAGGATCGTGTTAGCAATGCCACCAGCTTTATTGCCGGTACCCTTGTTGGTTGTTATACTATATTCACCTCTATTGGACGCAGTAGAAGTGGATGATGATCTTACATTGACATCGGGTGCTACGGTAGTAGCTGTATCAATATCTGCACTATCCTCTAATTCTTTATTACTTGCCGTTAATAGAATCTTAATCTCGTTGTTTGTAATTATTGTATCGCTTATTGTAATATTCTGTTCCTCTGCAGTCTCTTCAATTAATTGTTCAATATTAAATCGTTCTTTATTGAGTTTAAGTGAGTGACTTTCGATCTTTGTTACGTCGAGTATATTATCTGTGAGTTGTTTTAGCCGCTTAGCATTCCTGATAATCACATCAAGCAACAAAAGCACTCCCTCTGCTCTTTTAGTAGCCTTATTCCCGTCTTTATTAACCCTGCCGTTTGAACCATCCAATGTTATTATTCTAGACCTCACGATATCAGTCAATCCTAAAATAGGTTGTATGGGAGTTCTGAGTTCGTGTGCAGCTGTGTTGATAAATTCATCTTTGATTTTTTCAGATTCTTTTAGCCGCTCGTATTGGACACGGATCACTTCCTCTCGTTCCTTTAGTCTAACGTTACTTTGAATTAGACTCTCATTACTTTCTCTTAACCGTACATTGTATTGGATACTCGAAAGTGCCAATGCAATGATATTCACGAAGTATCCTGCATCTTTTAAGATGTGTGCTATATTGTGAGGCGTATCAAATGACACCGCAGAATAGGACATTATAACCTGTGCATAAATATCGATGATAAGATACGCTAGTATTCCCTTATAGAATATATCAGTTTTCTTGTACAGCTGGTTTTTGTAGAAAAGAATCAGAGCGATTATGAACAAAATAAGCGAAGGAATCTCATATGGTCTATGCAAAAGAATTTCATCGATTACTGAAAAAGGTAATACAAGATACAATGAACTAATTGCTATGCTCCCTGCCAATACTGAAAGGACTGTTAAATAGACTGCAAAGGCTTTATCTGATCCATTTGCTTTATCATGTAGGGTAACGACTTCCCCAGAGTCATGGATACTCTTTTTTTCTATTTCAATTCTAGGTTCTTCATCTTCATCTTCCTTTGTTGACGCAGTTTTTGTTTCAGATTCTAATAATCCTTCGTTCCTCTTTTTCTCTTCACCAGAAAAAGTAGGATATTTTGCAATCGCTATAACTAACATTGCACTAAGGAAGATTCTACCGGCAAACCACGTCTGCGGAATGAAATATTTTAGAAACATCACATTGTCCATAAATGTGTATGATATAACAACATGAAGCAAATCAATTAAAACGGCAACAAGAAATCCAAACCCTACAAAGCGACTAAAATTGTCGTTCAGTGTATGGGCACGGAGGATATAGTAAAACGCAAGAATCGATCCTAATATTACAGCGAAGAGTTCTATATAGAAATGGTGAATTTCCGACAGTACCCAGATATTAAGATCAGTTGAGAAAATTGTAATTATGGAAAGAATTATCGCGGGTATGAGGGTGTAAAAAATAAAAGTACGATTACGAAGGATAGCAATAAATGAAGAAAAGCGAGAACTAGTCTTAAGATTGGAAGATGAAGTCTTAGACTGGGAATATGAAGATGGTGGTTCCTTACCCTTGCTCTTCAATTATACAAATATCTATATGTTGCCACCTACTAATATCTTCTTCATTACCTTCTGTCTAGGACCATTTTACGAAATATTTTTAAAAATTCGTGTTTACTTATATAAATTATCATGATATCCATAAAATCAATAATATACTTACGGCCTTACAAAATCAAATTCAATTGATCAATCTTATATTCCTTGCAGCCAGCAGAATTTGATTTAAGTTACTAAATTATCATTTCCCTGTATCAAAAAGATCTCCCGAAAATACGAGTTCATCTTTTACTAAGTATTCAAGAAGGCAAGTTGGATTGTTGATTTCTATTAAATACTAGCAGTCGAGCATTGAGGTAAGTCTCTTGTCTGAATTTATCCCTACATTTACGGAAACTTTTCTGACTGCCGATTTGTCGTCTTGCGAGTCCGCTAGGTATAATATGCCTTGTCTACTCATTTCAGTATTTTTAATACTTAGGATATCAGAGACAGCAATATCAAATGTGATACCATTGTCGCAGTTTAGTGCGTAATAGATATCCAAATTTAGAATATGACGACTTTTCATCTGACTCCATTATTGAGGATGCCAATTGTTGTTAGCAATGAAGCGAGAACATCCAATCACCTCAATTCTCCAAAGTAATTATCTAGCGCCATGGGATCTTTTTGAGTTTGTTTTACGTCCAGCTGGGGTGTCTTGCCTCTTCCTCTTTTAGAAAATGATACCTCTTTCGTTTTCTCGTCGTCCGCGTCATCATAACTATTTTGAGCCATACCCGTCGCACGTTTGACAGTTCTTAACGTTTGATGATCCGTCGTTCCTGTAAGATAAATTGCGTAAATGTATGCGGCTTCCTTCCCATCAGATTTTCTAATTACTCTTCCAATCCTTTGGATGGTTTGATTTATATTTGAAGTATTTGCCAAAATTATCGCGACTCCTACTTCAGGGACATCATAGCCTATTTCTAAGGTGTGAACCGACAGAAGGGGATAAAATTCGACTCCCCACTTTGATAAAATTTCATGCCTTTCATTAGCCTTAAGTTTGCTTTCAATGACGTATGATTTTATTCTCCTTTTGGATTGCAGTTCTTCCCTGAGCTTATGAATCGACTCCAACGTCTCACTAAATACCATTATCCGCTGTTTGGGATGTTTTATTGATATTATATCTGCGGCGGCTAATATTTTATTATCAGCACAATTCAAAAGAGCTTTCCGCTTTCTCACATTTGCAAACCATGTTTTCGCCATAAATGCTGGAGGACCGCCTCTTCGTAGTAGCAATGAGATAGACTGGGCGTCATACCGATTAAGCCGGTTGGAGATGCTGGTAATACTTGAAGAACAATCATGATAGACCTTTCTCTCCGACTCAGTTAAATTAACTTTAATAGGGAGAATCACTGGCCTTGCTAACCTACCATCTCTTACTGCCTCTTTTACTTGATATTTTCTCACAGGAGGAAGGACACTCAGAATGGTATTGAAATTTGGATCATTTTCATCAATTGTGGCTGTTAATCCTAAAATTGCCTTACTATGATCTTCTACGACAACGTCAAAAATCTGGCTAAATGACTTTGCACTTTCTCCAATCAAATGAACTTCATCAAATATGATCATTTGAGAATTGCGAAGAATATTCAAATTGTTATTGACACTTTGATACGTACTTACTGTTATCTCGCGTACTTCTTTTTTTTCTCCGAAATATACTCCTATTTGCTTTTTAGATATACCATATTTCAGCAATCTCTTTACATTCTGTTCAATAAGGACGATCCGTGGCACCAACAGAAGGATCTTAAATTGAGAAATAAATTTGTTGGATGCACGTTTACCTGAACCATCTTTGTTTTTAGATCCGAAATTATCGGTGTTGGAGACTTGACTATTGGTAACAACTAGTCTATTCCGGTCTGAATCGTCATCGCTAGCATTTTGATTAGATTTAGTATTACTCACAATATCTAGTACGATCCTCTTTCTTGCTTTAGCCGCAGCCCGTCTTGCGCACTCAAACGCAATTTCAGTTTTTCCAGTACCAGTACTGTATACTATTGATCCTCTAAAATCATTCTTTACCCATGCCTCTACAGCCTCTTCTTGATCTTTTTTTAGATTAAATGGAAATTTCAGATGTTCAATTGCAGGTGAGTCTTTATTAGAGCTAATATCCTCTGAAGCCATGATTTCTGTATTGACGTCCGCCTTAATCATTCGCATATTTAACCATCCTCTTTGAATAAATCCAATTCAAGATCTTGGGAATATGTCTCTATATTTTTCCATTTTATTTCTTTGCAACATTGAAGGGAATAAAAAGTAGGAATCACGTTTTTGATAACTGTTGAAAAACATACAGGTCATTTTTATACATTTACCTTTTCAATATATAATATCTCTTGTTTAAATGATTCGCTACACATACCATGTCAACGGTCTTCTCGACAATGCAAATTACTTATCCATATCCAGTTCTGATACACTGATGCTCCGAATTAAGAAAACGGTAGTAAAGGTAGCAGCTGATTGACCGTTCTACTATTGATATTCTTTCAATGCTTACAGAACTTCAAAGATTATAGAAAATAATCAGTTTGCTTGAAGAATGAGACGAATTAACAACAACAGTAACTTTTTGTCCGCAAGGTGCTAGAGATCGTTAGGACGAAGGAAAAATTAAAAGGCAAACCAATATTCAAGTCAATCCATGGACTAGATATTAGTTGGCTGCTAAACACATTTTAGCAAAAAACTACAGTTATCACAGAAATAAACCAATTCGTCGAATTTGGAATGTAGCTCCATAATCTCATTGCATCTAGGGCATTCAATTTCAGTGTCCAATTCAGATAGCGTCGGATGCTCTTCTTGTTGCTCCCGGATAGGCTCTTTATTAATTTGAAGGGCCTGCTTTTCGGGCATGGGTCTTTGAGAAGCGAGCTTCGTGCGGGCATGTTTAGACATGAACACACTACGAAAATTTATTATTTATGTTCCAGCTGACTTTGGGGGGGCGGGGGAGCTAGATAAATAACTGTACTTCACCCCCCTATCCTTTATTTTACTGTCCTCAATGTTGACAGCAAGTCAATTTTAGCTAATAATGCGAGATGATACAAGAATCCATTACGACCAAAATATCGTTAGCCATCAATCATCCAAGGTATGAAAAATTTCATTTACTAATTCTTAAGTTATTCTCAATGGTCCAATACTATCAAGATTAAAAGGAACTTTTGAAGCAGAAACTTGAGCAGAATTATCATGACAATAGTGGAAATTTTGACCAGTACTATGCATAGTAACGTTCAGAGTATTTCTAATTAGAGGGTCATTCAATTCCCAGAAGACGACTCAAATAAAGTCCACACCTTTAATTATCTATTATTCAAGATTTAGTATTGTCATTTAACGTTTATAATTAAACTTCGGGAGTTCATACGGAACACTCATCGATGACAAGGATGGTTGAATGTTCTAGAAAACCATTAGGGAAGTATTTTCGAAGGAACCCGGAAAAGTGCTGATCGGGTAGCATCATTCTTTTGTCCTAATTTGGTAATAAACTATCTGCGAGTTTTCAGCCTCTACGGTCACCAGTAGGGCAACGATTAATGATATTGTTCTGCAATTGCAATAAATACAATAGCTATCATAAAATCTGTTATTAATTTAGATCCCGATGATATATTTTATATGATTATTTCAATTATAACGACAAAAATATCCGAGATCGTGTCGGTTTCACCCAGCTTCTTCAAAATCTGATTCATCAAATTTTATATATGCTACTAGCAGAGTGTGTAGCAAGTAATACTGGATTGGACGACAAAACAGAGCAAATTCAAGCTACTGTGGGCAAAGAGAAATACAAGGATGCGGAATACGATGATAATATTATTGAATATTTGATGAAATATCTTGGATTGGAGAGTTATGAACAGCTTCAAGACTTTTTGAAACATAGTCACATTCCGATATTCAATTAGAATTATCCGTATTCAATTTACTAACCCTATCATAATATCGAATCGCGTCATGTATTAATTTGTGCCTCATTTACAATTCGTTATATTACTTTTCTATAGAACCAAAATCCAATAATTTTGGAGACTGAAATTATATAGTATTATGTGTAGTGAATATCTGACCAATTCATT
>JARBAV010000016.1 GCA_029237515.1 Nitrososphaerales archaeon | reverse complement strand
GCAAAACCGATTGCTACCCAAACAATAGTGATGACCCAGCTAAAGGGTTCAGTCAAGAGTAAGTATATTGCTAGTCCGATTTTCAAAAAAATCCCAATGATAGGGATCACAGGGAAAAAGGGAGTTTTGAATCCGTAATCTAGTTTATCCCCATAGATCCTCCGTATATTTATCGCAGCCAGATTGACCTGTGTAAAGAGTAAAAGAAAGATTACTCCAGCAGCAATCGCAATCTGATCTAGAGGTAAACCAGAGGCCATAACTGCCATTATAAGACCTGAAAGTAGAATCGCAATGTACGGCGTTTTGTTCTTAGGATGTATCGCACTGAACTTATGTGGTAAGTTGTAATGTCTTCCCATTGCAAATGCGACCCTTGCTGACGAGAAAGTTGTAGCATTGAGAGCAGCAAGGGTGGAAATCAATCCTCCTCCAAGTACTATGAAAGCACCGTAAGGAAGGATCAATTCGGCAGCAGCACTTATTCCCAATTCCCCCTGATTGCCTATGAATTCCCATGAAGGAATCCCACCTTCAGGAAAGATAGCCCCAATAGAGACAAAAGCAATGAGGCAATACAATACAACGACCGCAGACAAAGAAATGAAAATTGCTCTGGGAATATTTCGCTTAGGGTTCTTGACCTCCTCTCCCGTTTGAACTATTACCTCGTAACCTTCAAAAGCAATAAACGTCAATCCCATTGCTGCTACAACACCTGCTATGCCCATGGGCATAAAATCAGAAAAATTCAGTGTCCATCCGGGGTTAGTGTGCATGGTCCATAAACCAGCTCCTATCAATGCAAATATCAATCCCAACTGGATTACCGTCACAATGTCGCCAGTTTTGCCAGTTTCTGACGTTCCTTTAAAATTGACGTATGTAAATGCAGCTACGGATGCAATGGCAATGATTTTATCCAATGGGATTATACCCAAAATCAAAAGTGTTCCTTCTGAACCAACATCTTTGAAAAAATTGAGCTGCAACAGCAGACCATTAAGAAATGACGCAAAACTTACCGCGTACAGACTCCCGGCAACAATATGTGCAAACCAAGCCATCCATCCACTGATGAAAGCATTCGGACGAGGAAGGCCCTCACGTACCCAAAGGTAACCACCACCTGCCTCCGGCCGTGCTGAACCAAGCTCAGCGTAAGCCATTGCTGTGAAGAGTGTGATCGTCGCGTTAATTATGAATGCAATTATTACCGCACTACCTGCCAGCCCAATTGCCGGCCCGGTCAGTACAAAAATCGAACCACCGATCATGGCGGCAACTCCAACCATTACAACATCGAGAAGATTTAAGGAACGAACCAAGTGGTGTTCTTGAGGGCGGTACGAAGGCGTGGATGACTCTCCAGAAGAAGAGCTGGCCAAGTGCTACAATTAGGTCAGCGATTCTTCTGAAATTAAAACCTTCGCATATTAAAAACAATTGGTTTAAATAACTATTATTTGGCAGTGTCAATAAAGTACAAGAAGGTACTCCGGAGATAGCGACAGTAAGAAGCATGAGCATCCAGACCGAAACTTTGCCCGTTGTTAGTCTATTATAATTTGTTTGCCTCTGAAGCTACATTATCCCATTCATTAAGGAATACGAAGGAAAATTCAGTTCCATCGAATTATTTCCTTATTTCCATGAATAATTGATCTAAAAGTTATAGTGAAAGAGATCGAGAAGTTTAGAAATTATGTTCTTAATCAAGTACCGATCAGAATGTTTGACAATTTGACTGATTTAGGTTAAACTATTGTTTTCTTAACTTGGTTTTATTCCAGTTCCATTACCTTGGGCGAATCACCAATAGAACTAGCCGCACTGACACGCATAATTTAATGATTTGCTATGAAAAGTACTCCATGATAGTAGTTGAGTAGTGGTACAAAGTAATAGAGGTATTCTTTTTTGGAAATGAATTCTATTACTATTTCTAATTCAAAAAATCATGAGAATCGTTGGAATTGATGCTTGGAGAATTTCAGTTGTAAAGAATTCACTTCTAGTAGTAATTCTAGTTAATAATTTAGTAAAATCTATCGAAATTAGCATCATTGGTCTCCGCTATTGTTGTGATATATGTTCCGTTAGATCTTGCGGAAATTATCAAATACATCCGCATAGATCCATAAGGATTAATCTGACTATTCCATTATATGAAAATCTGAAACTAATAGTCACCAGTATAATATCCAAGACGTAGTTTAGCATATTGGAATGAAAATTCATCAGGATGCCACACTGGTCGAGAAATACAAAGAGCAATAAGTAACACATGACAAAATTCTACTAATTTGACTCTCGAGAGGACCTGCTAGTGGCCGTGGCCAAGGGCATCGCAGATCTAGTGGAACAGGAGCACCTGCACTCCGATTATATTTTGCCACCCATTGACGACCCGCGTATTCTAGCGACAGTTTCTGATAAACTGAGAGAAGTTATTAGGCTTCAGGTTGACAAGTAATGGTGTAGCACCGTGTTTTGATTTAATGTATATCAAGTCAGATTAGACTGATCGTCGGAGGCAGCCCTTTGACGGTGAGTTCTAAAAGGTTCGAATCATCAAGATAATGATACAATGTCCTATAAATGCCCTTTATTATGCGACTTACAAAGCTTTTTTCAAGATATGCATGGTCCTGATTCTGGATAATCAT
>JARBAV010000126.1 GCA_029237515.1 Nitrososphaerales archaeon | reverse complement strand
TCCACACTAAAGGGTAGTTCCTATGTAATTTCCCTACATAGTCAATTCTTTGATATTAATGACAGTAACGAATAGACAGTACAGGAAAATACAAGGTGTTTTAAGAGATCATTCTTTTTCAGTGGTCCTCCCAAAGCAACTACGCACAAAGTCTTGGAATTTCAAAGAGAATACGACCTATCATTTGAATCTGGTATTGACGCAAAGAGGAAATAGACACAAGAACTGGTGACGATGGACCTAAGCTAAAAATAGATAATCTTGTGTACCACTTTGCGAACGCGTTAACAACATGCAGGCCATATTCATGTTTACGATTCACATGGGCACTATCAGTGGTAACGTGGGCAAATCTTTCCACATATTGATTGGTTTCCCATTACTCGTTCTAGCAAATAATGTTTCTAATTCGGATGATAAATCTAGCATGAAGAATGGTGGGCACCTGTTATATTTGCAATTATTTTATGGCTGGGATGAGTTTGCATCTGATCGTCCAGAAATAAAGAAACGTCTTAAAGATTCCCCAGAGACAAATCTATTGACATAGACACAGACACTTCCACAGTAGTTATCATGCTTCCAATAATTTAGCAAGAGGATATCTTCTACTTGTCAGAAAACGAGAAATCAACTCAGCAATTAAATCACCTTCTTCTTCCAGAGCGAAATGGCCAGTATCCAACAAGTGGATTTCAACATTCTTTAGATCACGTTGGTACGGAATTGCACCTTCCTTAAGAAATATGTAATCATTCTTGCCCCAAACTACGAGCGTTGGTGGTTGATACATTCTAAAGTATTCTTGCCACTGGGAGTATAATGGAAGGTTGGATCTGTAGTCATAGAATAGTTGAAGCTGTATCTCTTTATTGCCTGGACGTTCTAAGAGTGACTGATCATGAACCCAATTGTCAGGACTTATTGCATTTTCGCTTCTCAACCCATGTGTGTATTGCCATTTAGTTGCTTCCATAGTCAAAAATTTCATAAGGTCATCTTTGTTCTTTTCACTTGGCTCGGTCCAATAGGCCTTAAGAGGCTTCCAGAATTCCCCTAATCCTTCGTCATAGGCATTGCCGTTCTGTACTATCAGCGCTTCTATCTTTTCAGGATTTTTTACTGCAAGGCGGTATCCTATTGGTGCACCATAATCCATAACATACATGCTAAATCTTTCCAGACCCATCTGTTCAATGAATTTGTTTACGATCTCAGCCAAATGGTCAAATGTATACTCAAACTCCTCTGCGGAAGGCATGGAGCTGTAGCCAAACCCAGGATAATCGGGTGCGATCAGATGGAATTTGTCTGCTAAGGCAGGAATAAGGTTCCGGAACATGTGTGACGATGTTGGGAATCCGTGTAATAATAGGATCGTCGGTGCATTCTCTTTGTTCCCCGCCTCTCGATAGAATATTCTCTGCCCATCAATGCTGATGGTTTGATTTATGGATTTCACCATGGCTAAGATATCTAGATATCTGATATTTATTTCTATCGATAATGGATATCTAGATATCTTTAATAAGTGTAAAAGAAAAAGATTGATATGGTAAAGGACTTGTTTGTTCGAGGTTTCGATGAAAAACTTCATGCGAAGGCAGCCCAAATTGCAACAAATGATCGTGTTACTCTCGCTTCAATTGTGACGGATGCTATTGACAAGTGGGTTAGAAATTACGAAAAAATAAAACACAGGCACAACTTAATCTTGTATTCTGATCAGATATCATTAAAGAAATTACTGGAAGAAATCGACAAGCTGGCCTCAGACAATTGGCTCAAATCATATTGTGGTCCGGCGAAACATCCGGGAATACAAATTCTGTATAAGAAGATGTGGGTTGATGCAGCACGTGATAACTATGAAGAGTTAGTAGAGAAACCACAAGAAACGGCGATTAAAATTTTCGATACCATCAATGGCAAAATTGTGGATAGAAGAAGCAACAGCAATAACAGAAATAATACCAATCTATTACCGCTGATAATCACTTTCTTGGTTGAAGATATTTCTCGTAAAGTGTCTGTAAAAAAGGCTGCAGGGGTTTGTGAGTGGTATGAAAGTAAATCTATACCAGGAATTACTTACTGTATAGCAAACACACGAACCGTTCTAGCAGGATCATTTGGCGATCTGTTTGAATTATTTAACGCCCATAATGCAGTATTCTTGATTAAGAGTAACAAAATATATCGATTGCGTATAGACGATGAACACTTTTATTCACTTCTAATTTGATCCATTAAATCCCACTGCGCAATTACGTGATGGTTTTAACATTATTTTGTGAAATGAATGATTTGCTAGATTACTCGCACTTAATTCCACCAAAATATGGGATACATTCCTTAAACGAGAATTTGATTGACATGAATTATCGGTCAGTGCTGCAGAAAGAAAGTCTGTTGATCAATCTCATCGCATCACAGACTTATCTCCAAAGCTTAGTCACACCAGTATGGAGATTCCTTTGCTTCTAAATGCATTCCACGAAAAGGGACCATAAAATTAAATTGTAGAATAATATCCTCATTTTTTAAATTGGGCCAACATCGATCTAGATATCGAGAATACCTAAATCCGACTTGGGCTCTTTTGAACCCCCCTTACATTGAGTCAAAAATGATTCCCCCCACCATGGGTCCAAACTGGTATTGTTCTCTAATAGGATTTTCTGAGCGAAAAGCAGAGAGGACAAATTGAGTATGTCACACATAGGCTAGTTTTAATCTGACTATCGATTTATTCACGCTAAAAGTCTAGAATAAGAGGAGGCTGCTAACCGAATCCTGTGAACCTGTTGATATATTTCTCAGCATGCCAATGACCATATCAATTGCTTTGCGCTTTATCTAACTTGGAAACTAAGGTAACTATGTCTCTCCCAGGACTTAACAATATTTCTTTACATTCTAACGGTATATCCTTGGCATTGATTATTTCTTCATATTCATTGTATGCCTTTTCTATTTCGTCTTTTCTTTTTCTGTACAACAGTTGTTCAGTAGTTATGACTTCTCTAGCCTCTTTCATGATTTCATCACCTTCTTCTATCGACATAATGCCTTCAGAAATTAATTCTTCTATGCCAAAAATAATTTCCATTCTGTCAATTGAAATCCTCGCATCGACTTGGCCCGCCTGGATCAACTTTCTAATTGTGGAAGGAGTGAAGTCAGTTACCTTGCCAAATGTTGCATCAGAGCTCTCAAGTCTGTCAATGCGCCATACTTTGGAGATACGGGGCTTACCTAAAAAGAGATCCCTATTTGTGGTAAACCTATATTCGCCAACCCGTGCTATCGTTTTTGCTTTTCTATCCAAAATCTCATCAACTTTGATAGAAAGGCCGTTAGATCTTGCGAGCTTAATAAGATCCCGGGTCATGTTCACAAAGTCTGTAAACGCATACGCTACTTGTTCATCATATGATGTTCTATCATGAAAAAAGATATCGTTTTCCCTATCATCTACAAGATCCTTGTCCTGTGGAATTCCTTTTGGTGTGAGAGGATGTAGGTTAACGATATAGACTTCGAGCTCAGGAGTACGAGTAATCAACTCGTCTCCACTTCGATCAGTTCGTAAATATTCCATCCAGTATTTTTTATGAGCTGTTAAGAGCTCACGCAATGGTGTATTGCTCAGGTAACCACCATCCCATAACTGCCGTATAGTTCCAGTGTTGGTATCATAGATATGAGGATGGTCTATCGCGTATTTGCCTAGAGTACTGGCAAGTACCTGGTCTGGTCCTATACCATCATAAAAGACTATATGCCTGCTTTCAGGATTTCCGTACTCAGAATACCATTTACCACCCCTGTCTCCATCATTATTGTCATTCAATTTCGCCTTTTTACTTTCTATAGGTTTCTTTTTTTTGGTAGGGGCCTGATGTAATTTTTCATAACTATCAAAAACTACAGGTGAAGTAAAATCTTCAATATCGACACTCGTGAGAATAAGTCTCGGCTGTCCTCTTTCTAAGCTTGTCTTTATAGGAAAATCAACGAATTTTGAGAGGTAATTCCTTAGCGGCGTATAATCATATTTCCACCAGGGTAGGAAATCGGTAAATGGATTTAGAAATTTCGAACCCATTTGCGGTATAGAATTATACAGGTTGATGACCCCTCTTGGAGTAAATGCAAACTCGAAAATAGACCAGAATTTTCTCGCACGTTCGGCATCTGCTATGTCTCGATTGAATGCACGAAGATAATCCCAGGAGGCACGTCCCATTGATCTTTTATCAAATATACTGTCGGCGAGCGTGGAACACATGAGACCTTCCCAAAATTCAAAGAGTTTCTCAACAGACCCATCCCAGCTATTATTCTTTAGATAATGTCCAACTAAAACGCTCGAATTTATAGCCCCTATTGAGGTGCCTGCAATTATGTCGAATAAT
>JARBAV010000125.1 GCA_029237515.1 Nitrososphaerales archaeon | reverse complement strand
TCATATCGGATTTAGGTGCATTATCAGGACCGCATGATGATCCATAAGATAATATGACATAAAAATTGTCAGTTATAGAACAATTATTAGGCTGTGCTCCACAAATAATTTATGAACTGATTGTTTGATTCTATTCATAAAGTATACTGATTATAGTGGTCGATACTTTACTATGGACTACTGTAATACTATCAGTATTCTTGAGAGAAGAGACTGTGATCATTTGGAATATGCAATTGCACAAGGCGATGTAATATTTTTGTGATTTTTGTTTGACCCAGCGATTCTTACTATACCGATTTATTTTCTCGACTTCTCCGGTTGACACCTCATTAGGCATAACTTGAAATAACTAGTATATGGAATCTATCCTAAGTACATTGGTCCTAAGCCATGAGGAAAGACAAAAGAGATTAGAGGAATTTCATAAGGGCTATGACGAGAATGTTCTCGATGAAAATCTTAGGAAAGAGAAAAGTCGAGTAATAGCCACTTTATCAGAGTATTTTAATAGGGAGATGATATTGGCTGATGAATGTCTCATAAAAGGAGATGAATCTGGTGCGGCAGTCTATTCTCATATTGCTAAAGTTATAGATGCAGCCTTGAAAGAACTTGAAGAACCAGAAGAATAAATCTCGGCGACAACTATACGGCGTCTAATTCTTTAAGAAATAGTTTTCTCTTATAAATTGAGCAGGAGGAGATAGCCGAACAGTATTTATTATTAGTTAAATTCCGAAAAAGTCTATTGTGAAGTTAGTTCATTTCTGAGGACCCTGGAAGAAATTCTAAAGACCAGGGTCCCCAATGCAGTCGGTTCTTCTAGTTGTGTTCCATTTGCCATCTGCTGCATTTCAGAGATTGGACATTTGAAAGCAGCATTACTATTTTGAGAATATGTTTTAATTAAATAAGATGAAAGTAGGTTAGGGATTTTGAAACAGGATCTGAAGCATGAATAAAATTACTTTATCTTACTTCCTATTTGGATTTTTATTTAGTACTATTTAACGAGAGGAGGATAACAAAGAACATATGCTGAAATCATGTGTTAGTGTGAACTACTAGGAATACATCCAACATTTCTGCTAGTTTGTGACAGATTCTAATTTCATAGGCTTCATAGCACTTTACATATATGCATTGCTTATATAATAAACATGTTTAACTCGAATATGTATGAGCACAAACAAAGAAATGACAAGAGTGTCTATGAAGATACAAAAGAATGCTCAGAGTTGAAATGATGAGATAGATTATGATCGAACCTAATTTTTCCAATTCTTATTTCAATAATGACTAACAAAGATATGCTTAATGAAGATGCTGAGGCCGATTATTGGGATGCTTCAGACCAGTTACCTAGGAGTCATCTTAAAAATATGTTTAAGATAAGACGATATATTTGTCGGGTTTGCAAGATGAAGTTTCATACACGACGGGATACTCAAGCACACATAAAGGATGAGCATCGCAAGATTTGAGGTAGATGGTAATCAATAGTGTTTTGAGATAGATAGAAAAAGTATAAGGTAACTAGACTTATTTATTAAGGTGCCACTATTGCGTATACCGATTTGCATATATTTTGATGTTGGCTCTAATATATTGACACTACATGACTATTCGAATTGATCTAACCAAAGAAGTTAAAGCATCAGTTTCACAGGTCTTGGATTATTTCACGAATGTAGAAGCGCTCCCTCAGTTTCATCCCGAGTATATCAAGAATGTCACGATTGTTAGTAGGGAAGATGGAGAAAATAATAATAATATCGAATTCGAGCAAGAAGGGTCATTTCATGGTAAAAAGATCAAGTCAATTAATAAGCTCACTAGACTTGGCGATGAGAATACTATTCGAATCGAAATAATAGACGGAAACGGTAAAGGAAGTGTAACGACCATCAAATGTCAGGAAGTAAGTCCTGGTAATACTCAAATAAGATTAGAAGGAGAACTTCATTATGGAATATTAGAAAAAATCCTTAGTAGATCTATTCATGGCATTACCGAGAAAACATTGGAAGAAGAT
>JARBAV010000124.1 GCA_029237515.1 Nitrososphaerales archaeon | reverse complement strand
GGTGGATCCTACTAATAGTACAAAGAATGTAGTTCACTTTATGATACCAAAACCAGTGGTTATGGAGATTGCCCAACAAGTCACCAAAAGCGGACAGGCAGGAGATGGATTAATGAAATTTACTCTGAAACCTTCAGTTTAATTGGGAACAACAAAACCATACACTAGTTCAACAATACATTCCGACCATAAAATTTTTTTCTTCAGGAATCGAAGAAATATACCATATGGCCATCCCTCCGATCGGTGCATTTAAATCGTCTGAAGCAATCTCAAGAATCTGAGATTGGGACTGCTCGAAGCCATAAATAAAGAAGGCGACCTAAGAGCGATGCATTAATGTCCTCATAACCAGCAGTCTGTGACTTGCCACGAACCTCAGCACGCAGTGAAGTATTAAAAGATTCCTGGCCTGTCACATAGACAAGCGATATCATTTGTGAAAATTTGATACCCCTTACTAGTAACATCATTACTCTACTTCCATAAGTCTAAATAAGCGGCTATTGACTCCGCCAATCTTCTATGAAACCACGCCATATCGGAATCGCCTAGGCTTGCAAATCGCTTACTCAATGCCACTTCATTCTTAAAAATCGCAACTAAACGCGCCTTTTCTCTAACTTTATCCTTATCCATAAATTTGTCTGTTAACTTAAATAGTTCAACTAACTCTGATTGCCTCTCTTCTGGACTTGACATAAGTTAACTTGATGCATCTAAGTTTTAAGGGTTAGTTAGTCGTATCCTAATCTCATTGGGATATTTGGAATTTTCCCGCATGTTATCCTAGGAAACTGCTTATGTCAGTTATACTGCTTTTACCTCTGCTTCTGCTTCTTCTATTCTTTTGGCTTGGAGGGGCTCAAGGAAGTGATAAGTTTGCCGTGTCTTGATTTAGCAGTGGCTAGAATCAAAGCCTAAGAGAAGACTAATAATATTGACCCACTATAATATTGAGAGAGATTGAATAACGAAGAAATACATGCCATCTTGGATCGTTACTGGGAAGCCACAGTGGCTCTTGATCTAGAGAAAGTACATGAGTTTTATCATGATGATATTGTAGTTGAGTTTCCACAGTCCGGCGAACGAATCCGAGGTAAGCACAACATATACGAACTCAGGAAACATTACCCTACCAAAACTAGTTATAAGATCTTACGTACACGCGGAGAAGCAAATTTCTGGGTAACTGAATTAATTGTTACTTATGAAGATGAGCGTCCAGTCAATGGGGTGGCCATCATGGAGTTTCGGAATGATAAAGTCGCACATGAAACTCTCTATTTTGCATATCCATTTGAACCACCTGAGTGGCGATCGCAGTGGGTAGAGAGAATACGATAATCAGTGGATTACCCTCGTTCCGGGGGTAGCAACAGTAGGCTAATGCCAAAACTAGAGGATCATCCTGAAACCCTCCCTTTCTCTATTGGTGTCACCAAGGGTGTGTGAACCATTTTTGACGTAAATTTTGGGCTCATTCACAATTTCTAAAGACTCGGACTGCTCTTACTTTTGATCCAGATTTACTATTTGGTCCCAGCTAATTAACATAATTCATTCGGGATGTAGATGCTTACAGTGTAGCCGAATACATCGTCTTCGATGTACTCTATTGGATCCCTCTCCGAGCCGATTTTGTCAGTGTTCCCTCGTGCCCTTATAGTGCTTGGCTTTAGACCTGTCCTCGATTAGGATATCCCTTAGCCACCTTCGCCATGACGCTGTCGAAACAAAGGGAACGTTAGCCTCTGCTTGACTGTCCATCTCTAAAGGTTTTTACAATGGTATTGTTGTCGAAGTCACCTCCAACTCCCAATTCTGAGATTCAATTACGTTTTGCAGATCTCTGAATGTCACCAATAATAACAGCTATGAGAAAGCCTTTAGTTTGCTACTGCCAGCTAATTGTCTCCAATCCTCAATAATCATGTAGATTAAATTTAAATATATATCACTTGTAGTTGTTTTGTGATAAAGCTATTATTTGTAGCGGGCATAATAGCAATGTTTTTGCTGGTCGCCGGAAACAACTTACCGCTAGCTCAAGGACAGACAGTGGGACAACATTTATCGGATGCACTTCAAGCTGGTAGAGCTGTGTTAGAACAGATAAAGGACGGCGGAGTTGCCGTTATAGACAGAATTGGAAGCTTCTTTAGTGGTGGTAATGTAGAAAACAATGTTGACAAGGCACGTGAAGCTTTATCTCAAGGTAATAACGAGACTGCAGCAGCGGCTATCGAAACGGTTGATGAGACCCTCCAAAATAGTAGCGGACGCATCTCAGGTTTGGGACAACGTATAGCTAACATAGCTGAGAAT
>JARBAV010000123.1 GCA_029237515.1 Nitrososphaerales archaeon | reverse complement strand
TCTAGTTGGATAGCCTCATAAAAATTTGTTCAGATACAGTGGTCTATATCGTCACCTATGACTGTAAGTACAACAGTAACAACCTTCTGAAGGTTTGGTCGGTCTTCAGTTCAATATTTGTCGCAATTCAAATGACGTAGAAGTAGGAACATAAATAAATATTTGGACAGGAATGCCTCAATAATCAAATTATTCAAATTCAATCTTAGTATTATAATTAGGTTAAGTGAGCTTATTATAGAACATTCAGCTATTAATTACATGAGTTTAAAATAAGTATATATGTTCACTATATCAAACTAGACTGAGATGCCTAAACAACTTAGACACAGATCTAGATCAGAGATAATATCATCAATCCTTCAAGTCACCAATGGCAACAGAGCCAGAGTGACAGAGATACAATATAAGACTTACCTTTCATACAATATTCTTAAGGAATATCTTGTGCACCTGCTTGAAAATGATTTGGTGGAGTATATGGAAGGGGAAAGAACATTCAAAACTACAGCCAAAGGCATGCAGTTTCTACATGTTTATAATAGAATGGACGAACTATTTGTATCAACGGTTATACCAGACACGAAATAATATACTACAGGTGTATCGAAAAACACCATTTTTTAGGAAGCAGATTCATCAACTGCGTTTGCAGGTTGGGGAATGGGGCAATTAATATCCTGAAGTACCATTAACGTCGAAATTCTTTACCGACTTTGACTTGACTTAATTTCCTACCTATCTATATACAAATTCATATCGTAGATTTATGCTGCTATGCGCGGATATTGATCATGTGATAACCTGTTGATCCGTCTGGAAACGGCTGTCTAACTTCAGAAGTTTGGACCTTCCCGGCTTTATCTGTAGCCCTTACAGTCAACTTGTATTCTTTTTCCTGAACATCGGGTAGATTCACTTCTGCCGCCCACATAACCCACGAATAAGACGACAATGGCTCCTTGATAGTGGCTTCTTTCCAAGTAACCCCATTGTCAATGCTAACCTGAACCTTAGATATTCCTCTCGTTCCTGCGAAAGCAATGCCTCCTACCGTGGCTGTTCTTCCGGGAGGCGAAGAGGAAGAGGGAGATGAAGAATTAGTGACATTCCCCGAACCGGCAAGATTTGAATTCGCAGGCAGGAAACCTCTGAACCTAGTCCTTATTGGGGCATTGCCAGGTACCACTATAGATGATAAAGTGTTGATTGTAGCAATATTACTCCAACCTTTGCGTTGCCAGAACCCCTCATATACATAATCAATAATCTCAATCTCAGTTATCCACTTAGCGTTCATCATTCCATATATGTTAGGAACAATTGCCCTAACAGGAAATCCATGTGCAGGGGTAAGTACCGCTCTATTCATCTCGTATGCTAAAATTGTTCCGTCTTCAAGCCCTTTCTCCAATGGAATCCCTACGTCATATCCATCATAACACCTAAAAACAATATACTTAGCTCCTTGCCTAATTTGAGCCTGGTTGAGAAGATTCTTTAATGGTATTCCTTTCCATATCGCGTTGCTGATCAGATCTCCGCCCACCTTATTACTTACACAACTTAGTGTCGAAAATTGCTCTACTGAAGGCATTGCCTTTAATTCTTCATATGTCAATTCAATTGGATTATCGACTAGCCCTTTTACACTCAACTTCCATGTCTGTGCATTGATTGTCGGAACGATGGGGCTAATGTCGATCCGATAAAATAGTTCTGTCGGAGTGATTTCATATTGAAGTAGTGGTGAGAGCACAGGATTCTGAAAGCCTGCTGGAGCGGAACTAGTTTGGGTTGCTGGCAATACTGGCACAACGGGTTGCGCTGCTTGCTGCTGTGCAGTAAATAACAGGCGGTTAGTTCCGAAATAGAGAATCGGTAAGGCAACTACCGTTGCGGCAGCTGAGCGAAGGAACATCCTTCGATTTATTCTTAGATCTTTTTGCTCTAAGCTTGGTTTAATATCACCGCTCGTATCAGTAGCAGCATCAGCAGCAGCAGCTCGCATCTTGTGGTCAACATTTGATACCATGGGTCGATGTAGTGATATTTTTTGATATAGCCCTGGGAAAAGAAATCCAAATGCGACGTTAGGTGGAACTAGATACACGACAACATCAGTCAAGGACACAGGTCCTGCAGATGCCTCGGTCAGGGTAAGGAGAATTGAAGTTAGAATCAATAATATCACATACGATATAATTGATGATAGGACTGCTTTTCCCAAATAATTCTTCCATGGAAACCTGTCATACAACCTCCCAACTAAAATACCAATAAGGCCGTATACAATTATGTTAGCAAGGGTAGCTCCAATGAAAGAGGAATATTTGGCCAGTGGCCCAAGCGTCTGCACAGCCTGCGATTCGACTTCTCCAGGAGTGAGAGAGAATAACGTCAATGAAGCTAGCTCTGGGATAAACAACCCTCCAAAAAATAATCTGAAAATTAGTGATACAGCAACAGCAATTGCCCCAGCTACAATACCTCCCACAAAGAATGATTTGGAAGAAATTCGGACAGTGTTCAATGCGAATCTGTCATGATTTTTCCTAATTTTGTAGGATTTAAGCCTTTATCCAAATTCGATTTCAGGATCAAACTTGAAATTTTAGCCCACACCAAAGACATATCAATTTAAGAGCGGTTCAAATATGAATGTCAATGTTAACCTCATCTGACAATTCTTGTACCTTCATTGAACGTAGTGTGACTAGATGTAGATGTCCACCTCTTGCGCGCTTGACAGAATCCCGGCTGATTATATTTCCTCATACAGTCTCGGGTTGGTAGTATTAATCGATTCTCTCACCTCCGCTTGGGAAAAAAGGCAAAAATACTGGGCTGGGTTCGAAGGCGGGTTCGAGAAACTGAAAGTCGATACGTCTGCATCAGGTATGGCTGTATTCAAGAGCACACAAGGCAAGTATGTGGGATCTGACCAACCTTGCGGGGATTGGCAGAATACTTCTGCTCACATTCACGAAAGTGAACTGGCAAGGACGGGCCGATAGTAGTCTTATCGTACGTTGATGTTCGTACAGTCGATTATCAAACTGGAGAAATCAGTGGGCAAATAATGTCTGCCTGCTCTAACCATGTGGAGCGAGTGATTGAGCTGACCAGTATTAGCAAGTTCTGCTCAAAGGTACAATGAAGCCCCCCGGAATATTAGATTAACTACATTAGGATATATGTTGGACCGAGAAAAATAGTAGATGGTACACTGAATGACGATAAACACTTGCGTTAGATCAACGTTACCATCCTTCGAGATTACTCGTCACAATGAAGGTGACACTATTGAAATTCTATGTTGATAATTGTTTAGTGATCGATCGTGAGTTTCATTCGTACCATTTTAGGAATGGTCTATTTTCCGATATTGCAATTACTTGACCACAAGTACAGATTCATATACCAAGGTGAGAGGTTTTGATGATGAAAGTGATGATGATGATGAGGTTTGATTCTTGTTATCATATGAAAGGTCTATTAGTAAAAGATAATCACCGGAGGTTGGCACATTAACTTTTAAAGAATTCTTATCACTCGTCGGTTCTTCTAACGTCTCGTCGTAAAGAATCGGAACTTCTGCTATTTTGGATCCTATGGTTGTGATCTCAGCTAGTGTACCATTCCTATCAACGGAAGCTTGAATAATTTCAGCCTTCATATGGTCTGGAATACTTCCACCGCTTACCTCTACTCCAAGTGATTCATTCTGCTTAATATCCAGCGTGTTAAGCGCGACCGTCCTACCGGTCCCCCTTGAAAAATTCCCAAGGAAGTAATTTTCAGAAAGTACACCGAGTAACTCCGTTCCTTTCTCGGTTATCCAAGACAAATTACCTTCTGTAGCGCTTACTACTGTCTCATTCTTCAGTAAGTCAACACTGGGTATTGTCAAACCCGTCAAATTATTGTAGGGCGTACTTGCGTAACTTGTTGAATCGAGTATACAGTTGCATTCACCAGACGGGACAGTTTGCGCATCAGCTGATTGAATCTGATTCGTTGACATCGTAAACGCAATGAGTACTATGGCAAAAGTTGCCAATACAGAGAGGACCATATCTATTATCAATTTCATCTCCTATTCAGGAATTCATGCCATATATATAAAAAATTCGGAAGAGGAGGGGGCGACTCACACACAGTACTTGCAGAAGCGCCAGCTTGAAGCCAACGCGCATGGTAGTGCAATCAATGAAATAGAAATATTGGGTAGAAGCACAAACGTATCTTCAGAGGCGTAATCTCATCTTTGTTTAAAAGTCAAGCAAGTACACGGACGATGGTATAACCGCTCAATATTCGAGCATCGTTGTGCTTCCACCAGCTATGCAAATTGCCATCATATTGGATTGAGGATTAAGATGAATGGATCTTGTAGATTGCTC
>JARBAV010000122.1 GCA_029237515.1 Nitrososphaerales archaeon | reverse complement strand
TGATAGCCATTGAAAATAAATAATTCAAAAGCTGAGTTTACAATCAAATCTGCACCCACAACATCACCATCTGAAATCCTAAATTTAGACGTTTATTTTATCTCCAAATTAGAAGATAATAAACCGCGCAGAAGCTAAAACGGTTTCAATCTCCATGTCAGTTCTTCAGCATAATTCAAAATGTAATTTGGAATGAAGATATTTTTCTAGCAGAGCAAAATTTATCCAAATTAATCTAAAGTGCTATGGCATGTTACAGTATGATTTATTATTTTGCTATTTTACAATTATGATCGTGTGCCCACCATAGTGAACAAGCTTGGAAGACGTACTTCCTATTAGGAAGCTTACAGACGATAGATATTTGCCTCTCCCTCCAACCACAACGGTGTCCACATTTTCTTCCCTTGCAATTTCTAGTATTTTTTCGGCTACATCTGTTCCCCTGCCTTCAATCACACTCACACTTGCAGATTTCAACCCTGAATCCTTTGCTTTAGATTGATATTCTTGAAGAATTTGTTGGCTGTCGTGTTTCAACTCGGTCATGATAGAGTGACCAACAGTCCCATATTCCTCAATTATATGCGCTATGAGCAAACTAGATTCAAATTTCTCTGCGATAGCCACAGCAAAATTAAAGGCTTTTTTTCCTCCCTCAGAACCATCCACAGCCACAAGAATTCTTGAAAGCATCGCTTCTAATGATCGTTCATAGTTATATTTGTGTTATCTAAAATCTTCCTTTTAGTTTAATTTTTTTGTGCTCACCTACTTTGAGCTGTTCAAAGTAAGGAAAAGTTTAAAAACAATTTTACACCTTACTCATGACTAAAATGTATATCCAAACTACTAGCCGTTCCAAAGAGCATCCACAAGGAGATCGGAAGTATGGTTATCTGTGTTATTCTCTTTCAATAATTTAATTGCAATGTGAAATCGAACATCAGTAGGTTGATTTTTGCTCGCCAATTTTATGAGAATCTCTTGACTTTTTTCCCTTGGTAACGTTCGGAAATGATCCATCAATAAATTGATGGCAAGTATCTTTTCCAATTTGCCCCCCTTAGACATAGTTTCTGCCTTCTTTAAAAGAGCATTATCATTGTTGTTTCCCATTCTGCAATAAGTATGATCTAAAATTATTTAAAAATCATTTTTCAATTCTCTTTTATCACGCATATCATATGGATCGGCGAGAGTGAAGCTTCTTTTAATCCTACTCCCCCGATTAGATCTTCTTCGAAAATTCAGCTCTAGTCGTTGGTATTCCCAAACACAGAATAAGTGGGAGAGCAAGTATAAAAACCCTACTCACATATATTTATCCATTAAAATCAATTGGCCAATAGCTCTTAGTTATCTTCTCCAACTCTCTCCTAATAGATTCTCACCAAGTCTTTCTAAAAGATCCTTGTGACTTATGAATGACCTGTCAGAAAGGATCTCCGTCACGAAATCTTGATTATTGATTATGGCTTTAAATATATCTTTGTCTGTGACAATTCCATTCAACGAATTGACCTTATTAGATATATTTTCTTCACTCCTATTAGCATCATGAGTTGGAGGTTCGATTACTACGAGTCTTCGGATATTATTTCGAAGCATAGTGTCCATTGCATCCCTAATTGAGCCATTTGGAAAAATCGTGATAAGAGGAGTACTCATTATCTTGCTTGCAAACAATTCCAGTACAGAGGATCTGTAAGAAGCGGGGTCTAGTTTTAGCGCTATTTTGTTCACTACGTCTCTTTCAGTAATTATTCCTACCGCATCTACTGCAGCTTTAGCCTCATCTACAATTTCTGGTTCTTTCCTTCTTCTTGTAATGACAACACTCCCAATATTGTTTTCATGCATAATCTTACACACTACATAAAGACTTTGGTCTTCATTGGCTGTTCTTACTTCTTTTGTCATAATAGATGAAATTGGTACGGCACCAAGGAAGTTACTACCGCTACCGCCATTTTTGCTTGTGCTCACTCAGATTTCTCACTTTCTTATCAAATGTTCAATCGGTTATTATTGTTCCGATTTATTATCGAAATTCATTCAGAGTCTGCGACATTAGTGATGTCAGGCACGAATCCTTGAATACCTGCTCATTTCAGAACTTTAAAGTGTATAATATCATAACACTCTTGAAGTGGATTATTACTCAATGACAAGCTTAATCATCATTTTCATCCAAAAGAAATGTTACTATGGCCTAACTGATTGCTGTACTTTCATAGTCTGATAACTAATTCGTATACTCCATAACATGGGTGACAATTTAGTCACACTGCCTCCATTATTTGCATTGCACTGCAATCTAACTGGTAATATATAGCTTGATTTATTTAAAATTCAAATGTCAATTCCCCATCTTGATGATAAGACCCTTTCAGTAGAAATGATAATGACTCCCCTACCGCTTGACACAGCCCTATCTCTGGATAATGTAATTGTTTTGGCTAAGACTATGAAAGACAAAGGTAGAGGATCAGTAGTCGTAACAGAATACGTTACTAATAGTCATGGAAGTAAGACGGGCACAAGGCCAGTGGGAATAATCACAGAAAGAGACATAGTGAGAAGAGTTGTTGCAGAATCTAAAGATCCTAATTCAATTATTGCATACGACATTATGTCAAAGCCACTAATTACTATAGGACCAGAGGCCACAGTCTACGATGCGGCGTTAATTATGACCAAATACAACATAAGGAGGTTGCCCATCGTTCGTGACAACACATTGCTAGGGATCATCACATCTTCGGACTTAGCTAGGAGGATGTTCGAAGAAAATAGAAGTGATCCTACGCTGATGGCTATGTCTAGGTTCGGAGATATTGAGAAATCGACAGAATCTCAGAACAATCGGAATCGAAATGAACAAGGAGTTCAGAAGCCAACAGAAGCCAAACTTATTCAAAATGGACAAGAAAAAAAAGCAAAACCAGAATATAATCCTCTGACTCATGATAAACAAACGATGAGCAATCAAGATCAATTTTTGCAGAGCATCCCCAAATTCAAGAGAATTTTAGTTCCATATGATGCATCTCAAATGTCAGATAAAGCTCTGAGGTACGCAATTTATTTGTCTAAGGTTTGTGAATCAGATATCTTCATCCTTAATGTCATTGAAAACTACGAGGATCTGAAAGACGTGCTACCCACTACCATAAGAGCAGAACAAGAAAGAAAACCTGAGCGATCTAACGAGAAGGAACTGAATGGTATTGATCTGAAAGTTAGCGTAGAAGGCGCCTTAAGGAAAGTGATTGAAGAAAAAATACGTCTGTGTCAGCAAGCTGGATTAAAAACTCAGGTTTCATACGAAATACATACGGGAAAAGCAAGTGACGAGATTATCAATCTAGTGGGACAAAGAGACTTCGATTTATTAGTTATGGCTAGCCACAGAATAACCTCCCCAATTAAGAGCATAGGAAGTACTGCAAGAAAAGTAATGGACAATGTTAAGAAACCCATGTTGTTGATACATGAATGAGACATGCTACATGAATGAGACAGTATCCATTATTCTGAAATACATTTCAATTGGTGATAAATCTTAAGAAATAAGCCAACACTTCGAAGTAAGAGAAAGTATCAACGAAGATCGAATAATTGGAATGGGTCCCGATAGAATAACAGTATAAATTTTGTTCTGCTTACACATCATTGCATTATTAGTCACCAATTTCTCCTCCGCCAGGAGTAGGTGGTATGCTTTTAGATCCAGATGCGGCGATAACATCATCAATTCT
>JARBAV010000121.1 GCA_029237515.1 Nitrososphaerales archaeon | reverse complement strand
TCGGTTCAGGAGTTGATATGTTTTTTGGAGATTCTGTTGCTCGTACTATAAAACAGTATAACGGAACTAAAATAATTCTTATTTCAGCCTATGATCTGGATAGTGCATTCGTGAAAGAATTGGAAGAAAACAAGTACATTACAAGCTACGCAGAAAAACCAATACACTTAACCAACCTAATTGATCTAGTAGCTAATACAATAAGTTAAGACTGCTTGTCTATACAACAGCTAACACGATCCAATGATATGTAGATTCTAAATAGCTTGTCGGTCATAATATTGGTACAATGAGTCACCAGCAGCTGCTGTTAAGACAAGAATTGACTGTCTCCCAGATTCTGCGAGTTTATGGAAAACAGTTTACTCAGATTACTGAGAAATACTCTGATGGACGTAATGGTAGATGTGCTATTGGTGTCATCATGTCGTATTATGGCTGGAATGGTAAAGACGATACTCAGGCTTCTGGAAAATTGTTGGGTGCACTAATTGCATTAGGACATGCAGGAATCGACAAAAAATTGCTAATAGATTTAAATGACTCTGGTTTCACGTTTGATGAAATAGCAGACTACTTAGAACGAAATAATGAAATAGAATTTGAACTCATCGAATCAAATTCTGAAGATAGTATTCACTCGTACTTATGAGAATGATGACCTAGTCTGTAGTAGCCTGACATAGTTGACCTATTGATGTAAATCAAACTTAAGATAATTTTCTCCAACTGATGTTACTACTAATTCATTAAAAGAATTCTTGGCTATGAAACCTATCTGCTGCAGTTGTCTCGTTCTAGATTTTAACTAGTTTCCTACTACCATCCAATCTTTCTCTAAATTGTTCTTCATTCTTGCTCTCAGAAATAGATTTAGCGTTTGAGTCTCAGTTGATTTTTTCATGTCGGAGATTCTGCATTCTGTCTCATCTGCTTACTATTCCCCCATCAACTAGCAATGTATGACCTAAGACAAAAGATGCTTTGTCAGATAACAACCAGACTACTGCATTTGCGATCTCTTCTGGATTTGATAAACGTCCTATTGGATGCATTGACGTCAATTTTTCTCTCCACTGCTTGTCGACTTCTGTTAACCGTCCAACCATTTCCGTATCAACTCCACCTGGAGCAATGGCGTTTATTCTGATTCCAGATTTGGCATATTCTAGAGCTGCTGATTTAGTCAGTCCAAGCACGGCATGTTTGCTTGCAATATAGATTCCCATCTGTGGAAATCCTATTATGCCGGCTGCGGAGGAATTATTTACTATTGCTCCACCAACACCGACACCGCTTTTTATCATCGCCGGGATTTCATATTTCATAGACAACCATACTCCCCTGACATTTATGTTCATGATCTGATCGAACTCTTCAACTGTTTGTTCTGTTAGTGGTGTCATCGTTTGTTCTATGCCAGCGTTATTAAACGCATAATCAAGCCTATGATACGAATCGATTGTTTTCTCTATAAGCGACTTTACACTAGCTTCATTTGCCACATCAGTATTAACAAAAATGCCATCACTTCCCGTTTCTTTGACTAACTGCACAGTCTCGTCTCCCTCTTTGGAACGACGTGCTGCTACGACAATCTTAGCTCCCTGTTTAGCAAGAGCAATAGCAGTTGCTCTACCGATACCTGAGCTGCCACCTGTGACGATCGCTACTTTCTGATCTGTCATAGATTCAATCAAAGAATAGGTATTATTTATCGTTGGCTGAACCGAGATTACTGATTACGGACTCTGAATCTAACACAGATAATAAATTAATGGCATATGTTTGGCTTACGACCGAATCACTTCTGAGTACTTAGTAGAAACCACTACCGGGCTAGTGATTAGCTCTAACAGCATTTCTATATTCGAACGGTCTTTGTACCATTGCATATATTACATCTACCATGATAGAATGCATAATCACACCTATCGTGTGTGCGTACCAGCTCGCAACCAAATATTATACCACATTGGATACATTGATGATGACATGCCTGATACAGCGAACTCAATCTTTGAACAGCAGCAGTCATTTTTAAGACTTTATAATAGAGACTAACAGACTGCTTATTTTAAGAAGAGGAAATAAAGTTACTCAAAAAACATAAATAAAATTAATAAGTTCGGTTTTCCTCTCGTAGGCACGTTTCTTGAATATAAAGAGAGGATTATGCAATCGACTGGAAGTTCTATTGAAGAAGTTATAATATGTTACTCGTTAGGGGATTGCTGTCTAACAACAACTTTGTTAGTCTTATAGAATTCCATCTCCATACCTCTTGTTAAACTATATTCTATTCTAAACGATTCGTCAGTTGCAATAGGCATTAGTTCAGTATTATGGGAATTACAAATAGGACAATTGAGAACATGCGATGAAGATCAAGATAAAGACTCTAAATCATCAATTCCAAAATAGGACGCACACCAATAACACGAATTACAAATCACAAAATAGATTTTGTCAATAGGCTGCAATATTTCTTTATTTACTATGGCATTCTGCGAGAGCTTGGCTTGTTTGAGCCGCAAATCATTTGCTATATTAAGTCTAATTACTTCCATAACAATTCTAAAATACTATTGTCACAATCTTAGCCTATTATACGTTGTCATGAATTTGTAAGTGTACCTCATTTGTATTCATACTATTGGGTTTAAAAACCATTAGTTGTATGTAATTAGACATTATATCCATACGTGTGCGTTACAAACCCAATACATCCAAGATGTTTTTGTGTCAACAAAACTTGAGTAGAGATAACAATAACAATGACAACCATTATCCAGAGTAATGTCCTATGTACCATCTTCTACCCAGAAATAATCAATAAAGTGTTTAGAAATAAGATTATCACTTATATATGTGAGTATAAATCACCTAAACTTCTCCAGAATAGTTAAAATATTACCCACTGCTAACAATGTTATGGAACCCAATGATGGGGTTCAAGAATTGGACATTGCAGACGGACTAAAGCAATTATTAACCGATGCTGATTTTACAATTGAATCAATTATCGACTTAGGCTATCGAGAAGTATCGGAAACGCTGAATATAGATCCGTATGTAGGTAAGTTAATCGTTGAAGCAGCACAGGATATTGTACAAGAAAGAAACCCCAGTCATGATGTATCAGAACAATTGTAATGGTCGCATGTGAAAGCTGATTCTGTAAGCTCCAGATGTGAATGTTAAAATAAATTAGATCTCAAATTCTTTCAAATTGTTTAGAGAAATATTGAAATAAACTTGATTATCACCATAATGTTGAACTTTAGTCTTGGGAATTAAATATTCATGTTCTTTCTTGTTCTCACCATCGATTATAACCAGCTTATCTTTGTATTCCGCAAACACTCTTCCAAATTCTCGGTCTTGTATAATACTTTTATTATCATCATTATAGTTCATAAATGCAGCAGCTCTGTTAGATGCATAATAGTTTCCCAAAGAACCATTGAAGTTCTTTGATTTGCTATCTCTCATTCTAAAAATTGTTCTTGAAAGTATATAATCATTACAATTGAAATTGTACATCTAATTGTAGCATGGAATAGATGTTAACAATCAACAGATGGACAGATTAACTATGATACATTATTTTTATAAATTAGTGTCACTTGACTATAGTACATTTACATGAGTAGGCAGCAGCTGCTCTTAAGACAAGAGTTAACCGTCTCTCAGATTATAAGATCTTATGGAAAGCAGTACAGACAGATTACGGAGCGATATTCAGATGGAGGCAACGGTAGATGTGTTTTGGGTCTTATCATGTCGTACTATGGGTGGAATGGTAAAGATGATTCGCAAACCGCTAGCAAATTATTGGGCACATTAATTGCATTAAAATATGCCGGCATTGATAAAAACAGTCTAATAGACATGAACGACTCGGGTATGTCATTTGATGAAATCGCCGATTACCTGGATAAATTTGGCAGCAGTAAATATTGGTGATTAATTAACCGCAACATTACTGCTTTCCATTTTTTAGTGTAGAATATTTTTGAACAGTTTTTTGCCGCTAATGCTCATGCTTTGAATCTATTTCAGCGTTTCCAGAATAATGGAGTTGGTCAGTGTATAATATGGGCTGGAAACACTAACCAACCCCGGTGCAAGTAGTCGGATTAATTCCGACTAGCTATAGATGCTCAACTTTGCTCTTAACTATTTTAAACATGGAGTTAGCCAATGTACGAAAATACACGGCGCTTGATCTTCCTAATGACCCATTTTTTGAACTCGGTTCATCTCGTGCTGTATCAGACGGTTACTGGGTCATACTGGAACCTCTACCTCCAGGTAAGCATGATATCCATTTCAAAGCAAGTTTGACAAACCCGACAACTGGAATATTATTCTATTCAGATGATCTGAAATACACTGTCAATGTAGCTAACATAACCTCGCCTAATTGACTGATAGCTAAGTATGGCGTAGCTTCAGAACAAGTCCTATAGGATACCTAATCTAATTGAAATAGCAGCAAGTTCCATAAGTTAGATTGACATCGACGCATGTAACATAAAAAGACATGTGCTTTTTCATTTACTAAGTACGGTAGATGAGTAGGGCGTTAGAAGCTAATGAGCCAGATATATAAACCATTTTTTGTCGATTTATTTACGTTAACCTAATTCTCCTACTCTTTTTACAAATTTCATTATGTGATCGCATACTATGTTGTTTATAATGAGCTGAAAATTGAGAAAGCTTTGTAATGGAATAGGTGATGTTGTTGCTGATAAACTCATTTCTAATG
>JARBAV010000120.1 GCA_029237515.1 Nitrososphaerales archaeon | reverse complement strand
TTTTTTGTCTATTAGACCTGACACCTCTATTCTTTCAAAGTTTGTGTCATCTACATCCTTGTACAGGAAGGTTTTGATTTCGTTGAACTTGGGATCGCTTTCGTCTGTTAGTTCAATTTCATCGCCCCAAGCAAGAACAGTTACAAGATTATCCCGATCCGCTTTATCAACTACTTTTACCAAATCATCCCCGATCAGCTTCTTGACCATGCCTGTTTGCCTTAGAACAGAGAATTATATTAGTATTTTCCAGGCTTCGGGAGCTAATTTCAACCATGCAAATCTACAACGCACTAACCTTAGAAGCGGTCAATCTTTCCAGAGTAAATCTCAAATTTGTCAATTCTTCATTTTAGTAATGTTTCTTCTTATGGTACTCATGTAATGTAGATTGTTTGAGATATTATAGTCAGGTCCTATAGTGAAGTCAGGCGATGGTGAGAGGTTCGTCTCAAATAGACATAATGCACGTGATTTTTTCATTACTCCTGATTGCTTATTTTTTCAATCCATATAGGTTGATAATTTTTAGAGCTCTGTAAATTTTTATTGTACTTTCTATATATTTTAATGCTAATACGAATTGGAATATGTTGTTAAAGGAATAATTGTTTTTGAAGATGTCAAACCATTTTCTGGGGCCACAGTGCATATCCTTCTCGAAGATGTTAGCTTACAGGACGTTCCATCTAAGTTAATTGCAGAACAAACAATAAGGAATGTGGGTCTAGAAAATATCGAGAATCAGAAGATAGAGTTTGTAATCTATGTCGATTACGTAGACACTCACGCTCATTATTCTGTTCGGGTACATGGTGACGTTGATAATGATGGCAAGGTAAGTAAAGGTGATTTTGTCACTGTGCAAAATTACCCAGTTCTTACATATGGTTATCCTGATAATTTAATGGTGACTGTAAAAGAGGTTGATTGATTTTCGGCCGTAAATCCAAATCCACGACAAGATTCTAGGGATTCTCGCCGTATGAAAGTGTTAATAAGTGGATACATATATGTCAAAGTATTGAGAAATGGATATATACATGGCATTCAATTCAAACCATGAATGAGCAATTCAAATTCACCTGAATTTGGAACGTCAACCGAAATTGGCACCAGTTATATTTCTGGCGTCACCTTTAGTCCGAAGAAAGTTAAATTTGCTATTCTTAATGGAATGGCGGTATTTGAAGGCGATATAATCCTTGGTACCGTCGAAGAATTACGGGCGTTTACTCATGGAGTTGAAAAAGGTGTTGTAATAACTGGGCAGCGATTTCGTTGGCCATCGGGATTGATTCCATTTGAGATAGATCCGAATCTTCCCCGTCCAGAGAGAATCAATAATGCTATTGCACATTGGGAGACTAGAACGACTATTCGTTTTAGACCACGCACTAATGAACCTAATTTTGTCTTCTTTGAGGATCGAGGTGGGTGTTCTTCCAGTGTAGGAATGCAAGGGACAGGTAGGCAATCTATATCAGTAGGTACTGGTTGCACTCAAGGTAATGTAGTGCATGAAATTGGACATGCAGTAGGATTATGGCATGAGCAAAGTAGAGAAGATAGAAATAATTTTGTAAACATTCACCTTGAAAATGTGATTCATGGGATGGAGCATAATTTTGATCAGCACATCACAGATGGAGACGATATAGGAGAATATGATTACTGTTCCATTATGCATTATCCTGCAAATGCATTCACAAGTAACGGTCAAAACACCATTGACGTACTTCAGCCTATTACTTGTGGTACAGTAATAGGTCAAAGAGTTGGCCTTAGCAATGGAGATGTGGCTGCAGTAAATCACATTTATTCTCCTCCGAACGAGGAGGTGAGAGTGCCCAGTGTAATTGGAGCAGATTCCAGAACTGCCCGACGGGCGATCCACAATGCAGGGCTAGTGGCAAGGTTTAGCGGACCCCAAACGAACTCGGAAGTCATAGGCCAGTCGCCACAGGGAGGCGATCTCGTGCAAAGGGGAAGCGTGGTCAGACTGGAGATGGAAAGACTTACTCCGTGACTTGCAGGCTGCGGCCTCACCTGTTTGGCACACGGGACACAATTTTTTGATAAGAAGCTCGTCGGTACATGAAGAACGATCCAGCAGAAGTAGTACATTTAAAGAGACAGGATATCGATACAGGTAAAGTGTGTCTCCTTAAACAGATTTCACGGCATACGTTGAGTCTTAATGTATGATTAAACATATAACAACTTTCACCACTTTTACTACTCCACCAATTCGAATCATTCACTACTCATGGTATTATAACACCTTTGATCTCAAAAAGTAGAATCATCTGAGCACAGGTCTGTGTTACTCCGTACTTCTTCTAAGTTAGTTCTATTATCATTATCATAGTCAAAAGCAGTCATATTAGCCATGCCCTTATCTGACATAATCTCAGATACGGTTATCATATGCATATGCTTATTTTCATCTTTTACTAGAGGGTTAAGGCAATTAGAAATGACCTCGACTCGATCAGATAATGTATCTCTATATAATGGCTCTAACTAAACCTGTCGAAAATACGAACCTATTTAACGTTGAAAATCTAACTAGTAACTATAGACCTTTGAACAGATAATGTTTGATTTTCTTTGTGTCAAAGCTACTCCCGTTGGTAACGTATCAATTACGCTGGGTCAATAGGGTTTGTTATTCTGTCCCACATAATACTAATGGGGAGGCTATCATTTTGATAATTAGATATTTCTAAATCGGAAGACAAGGGACAGGAAATATCGATGACACGGTTAAATAAACTCTGACTGTTAGAATAACTTTCAGGTGGGAATTTGCATCTATATTCAGGGATTGGGTTAGTAAGAATTAATCTTGTTAGATTATCATATCTCCACTTTATCTCATCCTGTAGCTTAAAAAAACTTATTCTATAATCGTCCTTATTAGATAGTTTACTCTTCAAATGTTCTGTGACGTTACTGTCTGGTGTAATCGCTAGGAGTCGGTAGATCTCCTTTACAAGATTTTCTCTTTTAGTTTCGTCGTCATCTAGGTAGAGGTTGACAAAATTAAATGCGGCGGCAAAAATGTTATTCCAATCTCGTGCAATACCTAAGTCATATGGAAAGAATGCCCTTAATTGTGATTCAATCAGTCTGGCTACTTTAATACCGTTTACGCGTTCATCAGTAAGTACGGCTTCGTCTGTCATATTTCCTAGGTCAATTTTGGTATCATTCCTTCTTTCCTGCTCAAGCACTTGTACCATCATAATCGGATCCATTATAGCTGGATTCATTTCTTTAATTAGACCAGTTTTGATTTCAAGTTCTTTTTGACTGTTCTGTATATCGGCGAAAATAAATGGTATTACAAGAGAGCCAAAAAGCAAACCGACTCCTGTTATTATTAGTTCAGTTAGCAGTGCATGCTACCTCCTAAACTTACTGGACATTTTGAGTTATGGGGTGCCAGACCTGTAATCATCTCTTCCTTCAGATTTACCCAGTTTGTATCAATCCGCATAACTTCTTACTATTGACCCTCCTCAATTCCAAAGCGTTGACGCCAGATGTGACTGTTGAAATTATGAATGAGAGAACAATAATACCTATATTCTATGTATAGGAATCTCCAATTTTCGAGTTTATTAAAGGAATTCTCCATTTACAGTTAATGTAAAATAAGAAGTAAATTAAGGTTTTTTGCTAAGATTACAGAACAAAGTACAAGTGAGAAGGAGATCAAATCTATATTCGATCGATTGGCATTATATTATAGGAGTCACATCATAATCACATAATAAAGAGCCTGTATGAAGAAATATTTGTATATTTGAATTGCATAGTCACATCTATGTTAGAGGTCCTCTATTTTGTAGTCAATTCCTTCTACACCTGTCATGCCATTAAAATCAGCATCCACTGCCGTGGCATTTGCAGAGAGAATACCTAGCGAATTTGACGATAGTTTAGGAATCCAAAACGTTGCATTAAGGAATCCCCCGTCGCTGAAATAATTTACTGATTGAATGTCTGTATAGGATGGCCCTTCGGTCACTTTGCCTCTTCAAAAATCTAACCTATCGGATATCAATGGTAGCAATAACGAATTTTCGATGATAAAAGTGAAAAATCTAACCTATCGGATATCAATGGTAGCAATAACGAATTTTCGATGATAAAAGTGAAAAGAGAATGAGAGCATTTTGGATGATAGATAAGTTCTTTAAGGTGACTTATCATAATCATTGATTTTGATTACTTTAGTTGACCAAGGACAATAGCGCTTAACACTATATATCCAATATTCCAAATCATTTTCTATATCACTTGGT
>JARBAV010000119.1 GCA_029237515.1 Nitrososphaerales archaeon | reverse complement strand
GAAATATTCTTATCAATCATTCCATGCTTAGAATCGGGCACATTATTTTCTAGGTCCCTCATCGTATTTTACCCACAACGATTTGAGGAGTCCCTGCATGTTAAAGGGTATTAATTGTTTGGGGAAATCTCGAAGGTACTATTCAGGCCACAGTTGACATTCTAGGCTGCGTCTTTAATGAGAAGAAGGTAGGGATAGCAATGAAGGGAAACACGATCACGAACGATGATCTAGCCTTGTATTTCTGAGACTGAGTCATGGCTCTACCAGAAGATTAGCTATGACTAGACCATAGAGGCTTGATACTGGTAAGAGACCACATTGAATGATTGAATTGAAGAGCTAAGGGAAATGCAAATTGTGTTGCAAGCTATCTGGAATACATTAGCAACTTCCGATTTAATCTTGAATAATCTTGATACTCCTGATTTCAAACAACTCGAGTATCGCATTTTCTATATCTCTTGTCGTAATTTTTCCGTAATCCCATGCATCGACGAATTCCTTAAATTTCTTTTCGAGGATCAGTGCTGTATCTTGGAAATCTATCATCTCATTTGGTGTAGTCGGACGCTTATAGCCTTTGGCAATCATTATAGGACACCTCTGGTCACCCCCTATTGGAAAATACCAAGCATTCTTTGCAAACTCGTATGTTCCTGTTGAAATTACATTGTACATCCGCATTAGCTCTTCATTTGTCAACTTGTTTAGGTCATCGAACCAAGGGCCATATGGAACCCTGTGATGTCCATCCTTCAGTGCCACGTCTTTTTCCTTCTTGCGAACAGGAAACAATGACTATAATAGGATCCTTGACATATTAAAATAAATTGTTTTTCTACATGTTTGATCCTAACTCCATTGTAACGCTTTCCGGCTGTGACTCTGAATAGGTTAGATATGCAATTCATGTCAACATGATGCTTAGAGTGGCCGACAATTTCTTCTCTCCCTTACTTCAGTTAATCATAGCAAGAATCCTAACAAAGCACAATTAGAGCAGATCTAATGGCAATCTATGCTAGATATATTCAGAATGACAAATGATCAAACCTTTGAGATCAGTCATTTTTCTTTAAAGCTAGAGCGCAAGTATCCCTGTCCGTTCTTGTTGAGAACCTCTTCCATATCCATTGGATCAGATGATTGAAAACGGTTACAGAGTAATCCTATTACATTTCTCGTACAAGAATTTGTCGGCTTGTATACGATAACCTGGTGTTAATTATGTTCCTTTAAATTGAACCTTCAACTACGGGGGTAATAACCTATGGCAGTATTAAGAGGAGTTCTTGTGGGAAGGTTCCAACCATTCCACTTGGGCCATTTATCGGCTGTGAGAGATTCTTCTAGAGAAGTAGACGAATTGATAATAGTAGTCGGGAGTTCTCAAAGGAGCCATGAATTTAGAAATCCATTTACAGCAGGTGAACGTATAGAGATGATACGTGAGACTCTGGTAGCTGAGCAAGGAATTGACGAGAATAAAATTATGTTGATCCCAGTTCCAGATACCGATATTCATTATCTCTGGACATATCAGATGGATTTACTTGTGCCACGATATGACTGGGTTTATACAAATGATCCTTTTACCAAATACCTCTTTACTGAGAGGGGAGTAAAGGTAGTGCAACCACGATTATATAGGAGAAAAGATTTGTCAGCTACTCAAATCCGACATAGAATTGTAATGGATAAAGACTGGCAGGGCCTAGTCTCTCACAAAACGGCTGAATTCATAGCAACAATAAACGGTGTGAAACGGATCAAATCGTTATCTCTGCGGCGTAATTTGAATTCTCACATTTACGAACTTCAGCATGAGCATTAATTTCGGAGTTTTCATCATAAACCCTATTTCAGAGAAATGCGAATACGAGTCAGGGTCATGAGTCCATTGGTATTAGTTTCGAGTCATCAGACGTCGTATCAATTAGTTGCATTTAATTAGATTTCAATTTTTTCTTATTCTTGATCATATACTTAATTTGATTTTCTTCAACAGAGGAGACCGATAGGTGGATTCATTAGCAATGATCTAAAAGGAATTTATTACTACGCGTAGGCCCAAAAATTCTTCAGTTATTTCGAGCGCTTTGTATATTTCGTCGAGCTTACATTGATGAGTGATGATCGAAGAAAGATTAATCCCCCGCCTTTCGGTAGCAAGTGTAATTGATTCGTGGATCAATTGAGGTGTAGCACTGAAACTTCCGATAAGAGCAATCTGATTATAGTGAACCCAGTTGGGATCCAGTTGAAAACTCCGATGTCTTGGCATACCTGCGAATATATTGATAATAGAATTCTTAGAGGCGATTCCAGTGGCTACCTCGAACGCGTCAGGATTTGGAGTAGCAATTATCGATAGCCTTGTCCCTTTTCCATCAGTTAGGTCTAATACTTCTTTGATAGCACAAGTTGTTGAGTCTTTATTATCTTCGAGCTCTATCACAAAATCGGCCCCCATTTTTCTTGCAGCCTGTAGTCGATGATTTACTCGTCCGACTACTATTACTTTAGCACCATATAGATATTTTGCAAGTTGTAAGTGAATGAGACCAATTGGCCCGTCTCCAAGTATCACAAATGTTTTACCTTCCAATCTTTCATTAACGAAAGAATTAATGCGCTTGAAGCTGTTAAGGCAACAAGCCAGAGGCTCAATCAATGTTGATTCTTCATTGGTAAGAGAATTAGGAAGTGGAATGAGTCCTCCAATTCTCAGAGTATTACTTGGAATGCGTACGAACTCAGCAAATCCTCCATCTACAGAAGATCCAATTTCTCCAAGATTAATGCATAAGTTGTATTGTCCAATATCGCAATACATACAATTCAAGCAAGGTACAACTGGTGAGAGTACCACTCGTGTGCCTTCAACTAGATCAAGTTTGCTAACATCATCATCTAGATAAGTACGTGAATTTGAAATGTTGGGAGATTCTACGAGTTCTCCACAAATTTCATGCCCTAGGACTACGGGGGCTCTGACTTTGGTATGTCCATTTCTATAAACATTCACATCATACCCGCAAACTGCGCATGCATTCATCCTCACCAAAACCCCTCCCCGTTGACTGTCTCCAGATAGATAATTATGATCCCTTTCTTCTAATGAGATATTATTTGGAGAGTAGAAAACAGCGGCACGCATGTTGTAGCTTTTGATGATGGACCAAATTTGGTAATATAAAAGTTCGTGGCTAATACAAGAATAAGCTATGTAGGTGATGCTATGGCATATCTCTAGTCATAAGCTGACACGTTTTGAATATTCCTCCTTGAGAGCGAGATATTATTGGGGTAAAGGTCAATGCCAACAAACCGCCTTTTCAATTTTCTACATATAATGCCTGTAGTCCCTCTTCCTGAGAACGGATCCATCACCCAATCTCCTTGTTGAGTAGCGAATTTGACTATTCTCTCCACCAGCTCCTCAGGAAATATTGCAAAATGCTCATTTCCATGGTGAGCCTTGGTAGCGATGTCCCACACATTTCCTGGATTCTTGCCTCTCAAATTGCAAACCGCAAATATAGGATAATGTTTGTGATCCCCAATCCTATTCCTTGTGGCATGACGTTTAAACTTTCGATAGCATGTAGGACAGTATTTTTCGGGATCGTAGCCATATGCTCGCGCTATTTCACTAGTAGAAGGCAAAGACTCCGCTGGAGCAGATGCCCATTTTGTTATTTTTTCCACCACATGGGCAATCTTTTTCTTGTCTGGCAAAACTGGGCCAAATTGTACCATATT
>JARBAV010000118.1 GCA_029237515.1 Nitrososphaerales archaeon | reverse complement strand
GTCTTCATTATTATCAGAATCGACAAGTAGGCCATAAACTACTGTTTCGGCCCCATATTTTCCAGGATCGAGTTCTACTTCTCCACCCAACCACAAAGTCGCGTTAAGAATTTTCTTATCTACACTGAAGTAAGTTATCATCTGGATATCAGTGGCGTTGTCAAGCGGATTCGCATAGTTTGGCTTTGATCTTGTAGATTGTAAATCGTCCGACACTGAGAAATTTTGAGAGACTTGAATCCCATCATGTATTCCGGTTTTCACCTCCTGTCTAGGGAACAATACGGGAGAAGAGAATGTGGGTGAAAATGAAGACGGAGTTGGCATAGCAGAGGGATGTTGACCATATGCCAATAAATTTATCTGGCATACACAAATACAGATTGGAATCCAAATAATGAGAATTGAGATTGCAAGCAGAAAGACAGTAATGCCGAATAGCTGTATTTCAAACCCCCCCAATATCCGATTTCGATCATGTCCTATAATAATGTAATACAGAATATGCAAGTACAACTGCAAAAACTTGAACTATGCTACTATGTTTGAGATGTATCCAAGTAATTCCTGATATATGATACTCGATTGAATGAACAGCTTTTTATTTATATATGAAGATAAATGATGGTAGTAGAAAGCGAATGGAGAGATCCGATTGCCGACTGATTTGTAAAGACAGAAATATAACCTTGTTGGTGTTAACCATTCCATTAGTATTGGGGTTCACAGGATCACTAGGTTCGATAGAGGCCTCAACCGGGGATAATCCATCAATCCTACCTCTGCTCAATGTACAAAACTCTACCAATTTAATGCCACCGGCTATGGTTAAAACATCAATTCAACCAGTTTTGCTAGCCCCTATCACGGTTTCGGGTGACAACTTATACATAGTTTGGTCTGACAATAGAACATTAGTGCCAAATGATACGTCCACAAATAGTGGCCGTGCTAATTGGGAAATATTTTTTGTTCGGAGTCCTGATCTTGGACAAACATTTGCTGAACCAATTAATTTAAGTAATTCAGCGAACGGTACTTCTATGGGCGCAGAAATCGCGATAAATAATAAGGACTTCAAAGCCATCGGTATTTATGTGACATTCTGGGACAATAAGACTGGAGAAAACAATCCATATTTCGTATTCAGTAATGATGGCGGAGTAGATTTCAGTAAGCCAATTATGTTGAACGTTACTACATTAAGATAAACTGGTTAACTACTTCTAATTAATATACTATTGCAAATTCTAATTCTATCCCGCTTGATTTGCCTGGAATAATAACAACTTTTTGATCATTTTTGTTTTATTACTATATCTGGTGTTATTTATCGTTGGGGGACCGATACTCCTAATTACAGAAAGTGGTGTGATGGCGAACCTAATCATTACATATCTCGAGGAATAGCTAAGGTGTTATGGTGTAGGTATAGCTATAGGTGTAGGTGTAGGTGTAGGTGTAGGTGCTCCTGGGCTGGAATCAGGCTCAAAGGTGATTACTTCATCTGCGAAGTCACAGCCTATATTCCCTGAGGTATCAGCGCCTTGAGCGCCTTCATCTGATACTGTTTTGTCCTCATCAATATCAGTTATGCTACAAGGGTTTGCATATGCTTGCTGAGTGATCGTTAGTGCAGAGGCTACCATTACTGCTACAAGTGCTGCTACTACAATCAAAGGTATCATTCGATTTATTGTTACATTTTTCATGTTCTTTTAATCCTACTTTGATTAGATAACATTCTACTCACTATGTCAAACTTTCGAAAGTCCAGTACGATATATACTCACTTGATATACATCTTATAAGTATATACTATTTATTTACAATAAAATATTGTTGGATGCCTTATAGTTTTTACAAAATCACATGTTTGTATTTCCTATACCATTTGCCATCGTTACTCTTCTGGCACGGACAAAAAGAAGCATGAGGTTTGTTCTTTACCTCATATGACGCTATTGTTCTGCAGGCGATTGGCATGCATGTGCTGGATCTGAACCACATACGGCGGTATAGAATCCAGATTCACCAGAGGATCCAGCCTCACCACCATTATTTCCACTTGCACTTGCATCTATGTTGCCTGGTACGACAAGTGTACTGACCATAACGATGGATGACAATATAGCCATAACTGCCACGGCTAATTTCAGTTTCATTTGTATTAATAAAATATTACACAAACATGACCTAAAAACTTCTGAGAAAGAAACGTAATATTTGTTCTATCTAACATTTGATTAGAGTATTTGATGAATGCTACTGGTTAGAATGTGTCAACTAGTTCGTGATATCACTAGCGCAAAAGGAAATGCAGGAGTATAGGAATAGTCAGGCGCCAGTCATCCTATGGTTAGCATGTTAAAGGTCAACTAGACCTGGAAGCAGTGTCATACAATGATTGCTTTGGCCCAGTTAGATTGTCTCTGCAGTTCTGGCCTTGGAGGCTTTCTTCCTTAGAATCACGCATGCGTTCACCGCCCTTCAATAAAATTGCTCTACACAATCTCTAATTAACAAACTTGCTTTAAGCACCATAATGTTGGATCGGAAGAAGTCTATGTGTAGGCAGATTACAACTGTCATACTTTATCGTCGCCTTTTCGAGTCCTTCATAATCATCAATATTTAACATAAGAGAATTCTAGGAGTTGCTTACTTATTTGAAAGTCAGAGTAACGGAGACAAAGTAAGAGGTTTAAAATGATCTTGTTCGCTACCTCAGAATATCAGATACAGTCGTTGAGGGGACTAAAATCAGTTGATGACTTAGATAACAGATGCAGGTATTCGCCAAATGGGGGGAGACGATTAAAGTCCCTTAATTGACGGCAAGATTGTTAATGATTAGGATTCTCCACCAGTTATTGACATAAGTGTTACCAAGCCCAGTGTAAGTTCTCTAGTTTTTTCCCTCTTTATGACCAGCAACCTTCTAATTTTTTTGTTTCTCATTAAGACCATTGCTTCATTTACCGAAGAGCCTTTTTCAATGGTTACTACGGGAGAGCTCATCACCTCCTTCAACACGGTCTTGTACGGTCCCTTGTTACCACCAATCACTCTATACAAGATATCTCGCTCTGTTACAATCCCAGTGATAAGTGGATTTTCCTCAGAAGAAAATAGCGATCTAACAAGAATTGAAGAGATTCCGCAATCCTTCATCACTTTTACCGCGTCTGCTATGACTGCATCTTCAGGAAGAGTTACTAGTTCATTTTCCATTAGATCCTCGAC
>JARBAV010000117.1 GCA_029237515.1 Nitrososphaerales archaeon | reverse complement strand
TCCTGATAAAGCACGAATGCGCGCAGCAAAGACGCTCGCGTTTTATATTTCAGTGGGAGCATACTATAGAAAACTTATTTCAAGCTGTGGTTTCGCGGATGAGACGGAAGCTATTGTTGAAGAGTACAATAAGAGAGGACTTGACGCAGCCTCTAAAATTGTTTCTGACAAATTGCTGGACGAAATTGCTATTTGCGGGGATTCCGAACAGGGCAGACGTTCACTGCAAAGATTTATTTCTTCAGGAATAACACTTTCCATATTACAAATCAATCCTGTTGAAGGAGAGGATACTCAGAAATCATTCATCAAATTGTTGGAGACTTTCTCGAATGAATAGAGTTGCAATTGTAGACTATGCTACTACCAAATTTCGAAAACTAACAGACAAATCAGTTTACGAATTGGCATGTGAGCCAGCTATGGAGATTTTGAGATCTTCAATAATACCAGCAAATAAGATAGAGGGTCTATTGTTTTCGAGTTGTTCGAATGATCTTTATACTGGGGCAATCGCATCTGAAATGTTAGATATAAATCCCAAAATAACATGTAGGATTGATAATCTTTGTAATTCCGGTACTGTTGCATTATCAGCTGCTTATTCGTATATTTCTTCAGGAGTATGCGATTCAATTTTGGTAATTGGTGCAGAGCTACGTAACAGCCCTGGTTCCAAGCTCATTTGGGACGTATCCAGAGGCCAATTTACTTCCCCTATTTACTGGGCATCGGTTTTTGCCAAAATGCATATGCGAGAATTTGGGACCACTGAAGAGGATATGGGAGCCATAGCAGTCAAGAATAGATCATTGGCTATAAATAATCCAAACGCTATGTTTAACAAGCCAATTTCGCTTGAAGAAGTATTAGATTCGAGAAAGCTTGTTGAGCCAATTAAGTTGCTAGATTGCGGTGCACTCTGCTCAGGGGCTGCAAGTGTATTGCTTGTCTCCGAGGATGTTGCCAGAACCCTTGATGTTCAGCCTGTTTGGATAGACGGAATAGGACAACAAACCAACTGTGCAAGCGTAGCGCACGCTATTCCAGGTATATTTAAGAATGGATCAAGCAAACTAGCAGCGACCCACGCCTACAAAATGGCGAAATTAAACCCCTCAGATATTCAGGTCGCAGAGATTCATGATGCATTTACAATAATGGAAATCATGGCATTTGAAGACTTGGGATTTGCTAAAACTGGAAAAGGAGCATCGTATGCCTTAGACGGGGAGATTGCAGTGAACCCTAGAGGTGGAATTCTCGGATCAGGCCATCCAATAGGCGCAACGGGGGTCGCTCAAGTGTGCGAAATTGTATGTCAGCTAAGGCATGAAGCAGGGATACGACAAGTGGGTACTAGTAACGTAGGACTAGTTCATAATCTTGCAGCAGCAGGGACTTCAGCAACAATAATGATCCTTAGTTCGTGAAATTTGGAGTAGTATTTGATGCGACGTTTCATGAAACAACTAAAAAATGGCATGCTTGTGGTTTCTTATTGTGCGGCTTGCCAAAAGAAAATTTGGCCGCCGTACGAGCATTGTCCTTCCTGCTATCGTAGAACATCAACGATAGCTGCTGGCAAATTCGGAAAAATTGTTGAATTTAGCAAATCCTGGCTAGAGGAAGAAAAGGTAATTGTAGCACTCATAGATATGGATGGGATCTTGATGTTAGGCTCTGTGTTAGAAGGGCGACGGATTGCTGTTGGGGAAGCGGTAGAATTGATAGCCACAGGAGCAACTCCCGAAGGAAAGATCTATTTCTGTTTCAGAACACTGGATCGGTTTGATTCATATACGATGAACAAATAATGTATTTAAAGCGAGTTATGAGCTACGATAGATTTGTCGATGATCGACTCCTTACCAGTAGGGATGCCCTTAATACTACTCAGATGAAACTCAAATTAGTTGAGATCGATGAAGGAGCCAGAGATTTCTCCCAACGATTTGGGAGAAGAGTCCTAGTAAGGAAGGTTCTCCTCACAATGAAGTATTCTAGAACAGAGGAGGTTGAAGAGGTAGAATTGGACCTGGAGTTACTTGAGAACAAACTCCGAAAGGAACGATTATTCTCTTCTTCCAATAGATGGGTATCAGCGAATGAGATAAAAAATGGATATATAATCGCAAATCGACATCTTGATTTGCTTGCGGATGCGATCGCGTTGGACATAATATCCTTCTGACAATAGTTAGCGAACGTTATCTTGATAATCAAAGCGCCGCTGATCAGACTCGAACTGATGACCCACTGGTTAACAGCCAGCTAAGCTCCAGGGGAGTTTTCCAAACCACGCTAGAATTGCTCTACCATGCTGAGCTACAGCGGCGCAATATTGCAAGCATTCTTGGACAAATTAAATGTTGTGTTGGACTAACAGAAATAATTCTTCAGCTCTGAAAGAACTAGCTCACCAGGATATAACTCAGACGAATCCAACTAACTGAAATTAAATGTTCCCATGACATCATACTTATTCATTTAGTGATTGCATCGGTTGTTCATAATAAATTGCACTATTTATCGGTTGCAGGCGGGGGTTATAGCCACAAATTTGGTGGGTTGTTGATAGCTGAATAGGATTCGTATACTGCAGTATAGCAACTGAATTGTATCAAAAGGAAGACTCTTTAAAACCCCCGTCCTACCTACGTTTGACGAATTTCGTATACATTATAATAATCCTTAATAGTTCAGAAAAGGACCCATTTCTAAAACGTTCAACAAAGAGAACGTTTTTTTTACTATTGGCAGGAGGATAAATCGAGTACTTGGGTTAAAAAGTTACAGACACCCTTTTTGAACATTTAGTCTTTGAAGGTTAACACTGTGATTAATTAACATCATGGACGGCTTTCATAAGTTAGGTAATGTACGCGTTCGCCTACCTAAGGGTGAGTACTGAGGAACAGACTGTTATGAATCAGAAACTTGTCCTAGATAAATGGGCCGCTGAACACAATTTTGAGATACTATCATATTTCGAAGACTCATCGGTAAGTGGAAAAATCCCGGCAATTCGGAGGCACGCCTTCAAAGAGATGCTCGACATCATTAAAGCAGATTCTGTAGACGCCATATTAGTATATGAACTTTCCAGGGTTGGGAGAACCTTCTGGGACACACTCGACGCGATAAAAGCAATCGAAGAATATGCACCTTTGATTTCGTGCTCACCAAGAGAAACCTTTCTTCAGAGTACAGAACCCAGTGTCAGAAAATTGATGATCGGAATACTCACTTGGGTCGCGGAAAGAGAGCGAGAAATGCTGGTTCAACGAACCAAAGATGGGATGAAGAGGGCTAAGGATTCCGGCAAAAGCATTGGAAGGCCCCAAGCGATGATCGATAAGAATATACTAGTCAAACTACTAGCTGACAACACTCCCCGTTCTAGAATTGCAAAGGACTTGGGGATTTCAAAAGCAACGTTATACAAGGAACTACGACAAATTCAGTGAAAACTTCAATATTGGCATGTTCTATCGATTTCGTTTAGAGCAACCGCTCGACTTTTTTAACAATTAGCCCTACAACGCTGAGTAGGTACTCTAGATTCTTCCTGTCAATGGCGAGTGGAGGGATTAAAACTATTGTCTTTTCCAGCGGCCTCAAGTAAACCCCCGAGTTTAGCGCATTCTTGAAAATGAAAGAATTAACAGGTTCGCCTGTTCTCTTTTTTACCGCGTCTATCCCTTGTTTTGAAATATCTAAGCCGGCAAGCATACCTTCGTGTCGCACATTACTTACAGCTGGAGAATTTTGGAGCTCAAACAATCTCTTCCTTATAAATCTTGATTTCAACGGAATATCTTGTATTAGACCTCTTTTTCTATACAGTTTCAAATTAGCGATGGCGGTTGCGCAGCCAATAGGATGTCCGCAATAAGTATGACCGTGATAGAGTTTAACTTTATTATCAAGGAACGATCGAAATATTTCAGAGTTCGTTAAAGTA